>URQG01000115.1 GCA_900549895.1 uncultured Lachnobacterium sp. | reverse complement strand
GTCGGCAGCGTCAGATGTGTATAAGAGACAGAACCACCGCAGTTCCGCAGAATATGGATCTGGTATACGCAGCGACGAATAAAGAAGCGCCCGCTGCAAGGAAGAAAGTGACACTCAGTGATTCAAAGATTAAATTGAAGATCGGAGAAACCTATCAGCTCACTGCCAAAGGCATCAAAGGATCGGTAAAGTGGAAAAGTAACAATAAGTCCGCTGCAACGGTAAGTCAGAAGGGATTGGTGAAAGCCAAGAATCCGGGAAAGGCAACCATCACACTGACCGGAGATCAGATTGGAACCGTAAAATGCGTTGTGCGGGTGAAAATCACCCAGAAGCAGGCGCAGAAGCGTATAACTGCATTACAGAAGAAATATCTGGAAGGGCTGTCCTGGACAAACGAGAACAACGAATACTATTGGAGCGCCATCAACTGTTCTTGTTCCGGTTGTATCGCTTTCGCGGGCGAAGTCAGCGATAAGGTATTCGGAAAAAATGCAAAGGTAACCACGCATAAGGATTTTGACAAGATTAAAGTCGGAGATCATATTCGTATCGGCGGTTATCATTCCGTGATCGTATGGAAGAAGACAAAGGATTCCGTCATCGTTGTGGAAGGAAATTATAGTTCATCCGTGCATTGGGGACGTGAAATCACCCGAGGAAAATTAAAAGCAGAAGGATTTTATGTAGATTCACGTTATTAAAAATATGTCAGGTCAGAAAAAATATAGAGTTTGTGTCAAATGAGACCCAAAAAATTTTAAAGTAAAGTGTTGAATAGAACCTATATGAAGATGGGCGGTATGCACTTATTGTAATATGTGCAAATGCAAATATGGCATATACCACAGAATCAGGGGTTAAGGTTGTTCCAATCGGCTGTCTTCGAGATTAAAAATAAAAAGTTAAATAAAATAATTTTTCGCTCGCAGGATTTTTTCTGTCTCTCAATCGTGTATAGTATAGAAGTATGAATCAGATACAGACAGGAGGAAGATTGGCATGAGGGAAAAGGCATCGATGGCAGAATTTCGTGAACTATACGACAGACAGATCACAAGAGTCTACAAACTCGCACTCGTGCTGCTCGGGAGTGTCGCGGATGCAGAGGACGTTGTGCAGACCGTTTTTTTGAAGATATGGGAGAAGAATCCAAAGTTTCATGACGTGAATCATGAGACGGCGTGGCTTCTGACCACGACACGCAATCTGTGTCGGGATCTTCAGAAAAGCTATTACCGCAAACACCGCACCGCGATCGAGGACGCTCCGGAGAAAGCGGTGTCATTTGCCTCCAACGCAGATAATGAAATCTGGCAGGCGCTGCAGAGTCTGTCTGAGAAGTATCGCGTTGTGCTGTACCTGTATTATTATGAGGGCTATCCGGTGAAGGAGCTCTCGGTACTTCTCGGTCGCAGGGAGAGCACCCTGCAGACGCAGCTGGCGACGGGGCGTAAGCTTTTGAAAGAAAGTTTATCGAACATCCGGCTATGAAAATTCGCTTCGCGAAGGCCGGACGCTACGTGTTAGCTTTGGGAAATGCTAATACATGAAAAAGGAGGGTAACGATGAGTGAGAAGATGGATGAGCAGCTGAAGCTGGCAATGAAACATACAATAGAACAGATCGGACCGGATGAGAAGCGGACGGATGCAATATGGCGCGGTGTGCAGGCTAAGGCGCAGCAGAAAGAAAAGAAATTCCCGGTGTTCCGTGTGGCGGCAGCCGGCATGTGCGTCCTGGCGCTTTGTGTGGCGACGGGAGCCGGTGTGAACGCAGCCACAGATGGTGCCTTTTTTGAGTCTCTGAGGGCGTTTGTTGGTATGCCGGAGCAGCAGAAGAAGGTTGCTGATGAAGGCATCACGGCCGGAAGACGAGAATCCAATGTGTATGCGGATCCGCTCGTTGCATGCTCGGATGAATATATCGTGTTTGCAAATGAGCGCGGACTGATGATCTATGGAAGAGAGGAGCAGGCGGTACTTGCAGCTCTTGATCTGCAGGCGCTTGACTGCAATTATTTTAATGCAGATACGGTCATGACACACGTGATGATGCAGGATAACCTGCTTTATATTTATAATGAATACAAAGAGAAAAATACGACGGAGGCCTATACGTATGATCTTACACAGGTTGGACAGGAGCAGGCGCTAAATTGTGTGGAAGATCCAGCTGAAATTGCCAAAATCCAGAAAAACTGGATGGCATACGCAAAGGAGCATTGCAAAGATACGTTTGATACAGTACCGGCGGCACAGACGGATTGGAATGGGAGTGATACATTACGCTATAGTAAAGAGTGTATTACATGGACTGATGCGCAGGGCATCGAGTGGAACAGCAGCCTTCTGACCTATGATGACGGAACTTACAAGCTCTACACGTATGCAGTGAATGAACCAACCGATGTAAAAACAGAAGTGCTGAATCTGAGTGTATCGGAGGATGCAACGCAGCAGGATGAACTTCCGGCATTTGCGTATACCGGAGATGATACGATTCTTAAGACCATTTGCGATTATATGTGCAGCGAGGATCAGGGATATGACACGGAAGATGCCGTCTATATTCCGGCACCGGTCATCTATGCGACTGCGACCAGAGGCGATGAGATTACGGTATTTGCGAATCTGTGGAGTTTTGTATATAAGCAGAATGGTAATACCTTAGACTGTGAAGCCGGCGGATCGCAGCCGTCCCGTCTGAAATTACAATCGGACGGCAATGGAGGATATACGATCAAGGAGCACCTGATTGCCGGGGATGGAGAGGAGTATGTAAAAGACATTAAAGAATTTTGCAAGGGATATCAGGTTTCTCCAGAGAAATTTATGCAGTCCGGCAACAACAGCGAAGAGATCCGCAAGGCGCTGGTCAAGATGTACGTGGACAACAACCAGCTCGACATCAAGTATATCAAGGATTACGGATGGGATCCGATCCCGCTTGATGATACACAAGAATCATAATGCCGATATCAGATGATCCAGACTGCATTTTCAAGGGGCGCCCAGTGTTTGGGTGCCCCATTTTTTCGTTCATATTGTGTTCAATCAGACAATTGTGAAACGATTGCGCGGAGTGTTTGGGCTTTTTACTTTGGGGGAACGAACGGTTGACATTGACACGCCGATTTGCTAAAGTTTATATGGGTTAGACCCTAATTTTTGTAGTACAAGTTTAGGAGAATATAGATATGGGTAAAATTATTTTAACGGGAGATCGTCCTACCGGAAGACTCCATGTGGGACATTATGTCGGATCACTCAGAAGACGTGTGGAATTACAGAATTCGGGAGAGTTCGATAAGACATTTATCATGATTGCGGACGCGCAGGCTTTGACAGACAATTTTGATAATCCGGAGAAGGTGCGCCAGAATATTATCGAGGTAGCGTTGGATTATTTATCTGCGGGGCTTGATCCGGCAAAATCGACGCTTTTTATCCAGTCACAGATTTCAGAATTGACGGAACTGACATTTTTCTATGCCAACCTTGTGACCGTATCCAGACTGCAGCGTAATCCTACTGTTAAGTCTGAAATCAAGATGCGTAATTTTGAGACAAGCATTCCGGTTGGATTCTTTACGTATCCGATCAGCCAGGCTGCTGATATTACTGCATTTAAAGCAACGACGGTACCGGCAGGAGAGGATCAGCTTCCAATGATTGAACAGACACGTGAGATTGTCCGCAAGTTCAATTCCATCTACGATGAAGTACTGGTTGAGCCGGAAGCGCTTCTTCCGGAAAACGAAGCTTGTATGCGGCTTCCGGGTACGGACGGTAAGCAGAAGATGAGTAAGTCGCTTGGCAACTGTATTTATCTTTCGGATTCCGAGAAGGAAGTAAAGCAGAAGGTTATGAGTATGTACACGGATCCGACGCACATTCAGGTATCCGATCCGGGCCATCTGGAAGGCAACAGCGTATTCACTTATCTGGATGCATTCAGCAAGCCGGAACATTTTGAAGAATATCTGCCGGATTATCATAATCTGGATGAATTGAAGGAACACTATACAAGAGGCGGACTTGGCGATATGAAGGTCAAGAAGTTCTTAAACAATGTGCTTCAGGAGGAACTTGCTCCGATTCGTGCGCGCAGAGCGGAATTTGAGAAGGACATTCCTGCTGTATATGAGATGCTCAAGAAGGGCAGCGATGTGGCAAGAGAGACTGCGGCACAGACTCTTTCCGAAGTAAAACGTGCGATGCAGATCAATTATTTTGATGATGCCGAACTGATTCGTGCACAGGCTGAAAAATATTCCGGAATCACAGAATAGAATCCGGTCAAAAGTAGAATAATTAAGAATATCAAAAAGTATTTAAGAATTATTTAAGAATGTGTGGGCAGCCTTTACATAGGCTTTTTTCGGGGGTATATTGAGGACATGAATCATGCGCAGCGGATTCTCCCCGGGATCTGCCTGCGAGATTAATATTAGAATAGTGAGGATAAAGAATGAAAAAATCTGGTTTGATAGCAACACTTGCAGCAGGTATGATTCTGTTATCGGCATGCGGAAGTGGAACGAAGACGATCGATGCGGCAGCACTGGCTTCTTCGCTTGCAACCGATATCAGTTATGATGATACATTAGAGAAGATCAGCGATGAGGATGTCTCTATGTACATCGAGGTGCCGAAAGATGTGAAATCTTATGTATACATGGGAAGCGGCAGTACAGCGGAAGAGGTCGCTGTATTTGAGGCTCCGGATAAGGATACTGCTTCGACCGTGAAAGATAATGTACAGACGTACCTCGATGATCAGTCGGATTCATTTCAGGATTATATTCCGGAAGAATCCAAGAGGATCGGGAATGCGGTACTTGAACAAAAAGACCAGTACGTGATCCTGTGCGTATCCGGTGATTCGGAAGGTGCCAAAGAAATTATAGAGAAAGCGTTTAAATAGTATGGTATTCAGCAGTTTTGTATTTTTACTTGCATTTTTACTGATCGTATTATTCTTACACTATATTTGTCCGGGCAGAGGTCGGAATGTGGTACTTCTTGTTGCCAGTCTGATCTTCTACGCCTGGGGAGAACCGGTCTATGTTCTGATCATGCTGTTCTCTACAGTATTTGATTATACGAACGGAATTTTAATTGAACACTTCCAGAAGAAAAACTGCCCGGGGAAAGCAAAGGTTGTTCTGATCATTGATTTGTGTGGAAACCTTGGAATCCTCGGCTTTTTTAAGTATGCAGATTTCTTTATCGGAAACCTGAACACGATCACGGGGGCGGGATTGTCGCTGTTACATATCGCGCTGCCGATCGGCATCTCGTTCTACACGTTCCAGACGATGTCCTACACGATCGATGTGTACCGCAAGGTGGTTCCGGCGCAGCACAATATATTGAATTTTGCAACGTATGTTACGCTGTTTCCTCAGCTGATCGCAGGCCCGATCGTGCAGTATAAGACAGTTGCCAAGGAGCTTGCAAACCGTAAGGTAAGTTTGGAGGACTTCTCGGAAGGTGCATTTCGTTTCTCCATCGGTCTGGCAAAGAAGGTGCTTCTTGCCAATCAGATCGGAAGTCTTTGGGATACGATCTCGCAGCTGCATCAGATGTCCGCTGCCACAGCATGGCTCGGTGCGATCGCATACTCGTTTCAGATTTACTTCGATTTCTCGGGATATTCGGATATGGCGATCGGACTCGGAAGAATGTTCGGATTTCACTTCCTTGAGAACTTTAATTTCCCGTATATGTCCAAGACCATTACGGAATTCTGGAGACGCTGGCACATTTCGCTGAGTTCGTGGTTTCGAGAGTATGTCTATATTCCGCTTGGCGGTAACCGTAAGGGCATGGCACGTCAGCTTTTTAATATTATGGTTGTATGGATGCTGACAGGATTATGGCACGGGGCGAATTGGAACTTCGTGATGTGGGGCGTGTATTACGGAATTCTTCTCATGATTGAGAAGCTGTTCCTGTTAAAGTGGCTGAATAAGGCTCCGGCATGGATCGGACATATTTACAGTATGTTTCTTGTTGTGATCGGATGGACGATTTTTGCGCAGACAGATATGAGCCAGCTCACAACTTATCTGAAAACGATGTTTGGCATTGGCGTGCGTGGCGTGGATTCGGATTTCTTCTACTTCCTGTCATGTAATGCAGTACTTTTGGTTCTGCTTGTCATTTGTTCGATCGACCATCGCTTCTGGTTAAAGAAGCTGATCGCACGTGGCTCTATGAAAAACGCAGATGGAGAAGGCGAGAAAGAAGGAAGCATCTACAATATCGCTGTGGATTCTGTCCGTTTTACCGTTGCAAAATCTGTGATCATGCTCGTGCTGCTTATCGTGTCGTTTGCATTCCTTGTCGGTGACAGCTATAACCCGTTTTTGTATTTCCGGTTTTAGTGATTGGCTGACATGTGTTTGAGG
>URQG01000114.1 GCA_900549895.1 uncultured Lachnobacterium sp. | reverse complement strand
GCGTAAGATCGTCGGCAGCGTCAGATGTGTATAAGAGACAGGAATATTTAACATCGAAATCCTTTATTTTCTGCATCTCTGGCATTGGCAGGTTTTCATAATTTCCAGTCTCTGGATCTGTTTTCTGACCTTCACCCATATTCTCTTCATATTGGTCAGTATTACCAGTTTTGTTCTCTTTATTACCGGATTGCAGGAATTTGCGGATTCCGCATATCCGAAGATAGATTTTTGCTCCATTTTCCGTCAGGATCATTCCGATGCCGACCAGATGCCCAAGTCCGTAAATACTTGCTGTAAGATCCGGCTTTCCATGGAAACTGCCCTTCACACGATAGGCATATGGCACAAACAGGATTCCGACAATCAAAAGTACAAATAGAGCAAGAATAACAAGCAATATTATGCCAATGATCTTTAGTATCAAAAGCAATACACTCATGCTTCTCTCCTCCGCTCCTCCTTTAGATAGGACCACACATCCACGTCTCCGGTGTTCGCATACGTTTCTTCCACAATCTGCTGAACCAGTGCGATCGCATCATCATAACCTTTTGCCAAACCTATGATTTTAAGATCCTTTTTCGGGTAGCCTTTCTGCATGAGCTGCCACGCGGGAATGATATCTAAAAGGTTGTCCGGATTGCTTGCAAAAGCGATCACATACACAGAAACCGTGCCTGCATTATGGTTGATTTTCCACTTAATCCGACCGGCTTTGTCCCCGATCGCCTCGCTGACGTAAAGCTTACGATACCATCTCATCCGCAAACTCCTTCTGCCGATTGCTCCTTAATAATATTTGTGGGTTCCCCACAGATTACTTTTCTTGAGATCCAGATATTCGTTGTACGCTTTCTCCAAAATCTGTTTTTCATTTGCAAATTTAAGGAGATGGTACGCCTCATGATACTTATAATATCCGGAATCAACAAAATATTCTTCCTTTTGTGGCTTACTATAATAACTTTCGCCCATCATCAGATACCAATGTACATCCTTCTCAACAGTATCTTCCGGAACTGAAAATGTATAATGACTCTTGCCAACATACTGAATAATGGTCGCTGCCGCCCCGGTTTCTTCTTTTACCTCCCGGATTGCAGTATCCTTATATTCTTCTCCCGGTTCTACAGTGCCTTTGGGGAGAACCCAGCCTTCATATTTATTTCTGTAATTCTTGTACAGAAGTAAAATCTTTCCACGAAAAATTACCACACCGCCACAGCTCGTCGCCTCGATCATTGCAAAACCTCCTGTGCCGTGTTACTCAAAAACTTCTGTCAAAAGTATATCATTTGTTAAAATATACGTCAAATACCTTCTTGGCGATCGGAACCGCATAAGTACTGCCCGCTCCGCTGTTCTCCACAACAACGGCAATGGCAAGATCATTGTAACCGTCTTTTTTCGCGTATCCGACAAACCATGCATTCGTCTGATCGGATGAGTCCGAAACCTGCGCCGTACCGGTTTTACCACTGGCCTCATATGACTGGCCGGCAAGTTTTGTACCGGTTCCGGAAGTCACAACAGAACGCATATACTTCTGAAGCAGTCGGGCTTCCCTTTTACTTATAAGAGTTCCGTATTCTTTAGGATCATTCTTTTTAACCTCAACTCCGGCTGCATTCTGTGTATGATCGACCATATACGGAGTCATCAGAGTTCCGTCATTGTCGATCGCACTTGCAACAAGCATCATATGTAAGGGAGAAACAAGCGTCTTTCCCTGTCCGATTCCGGTCTCCATAACCATCGCATTGTTGTCTGATTCCGACAATGAAAACTTACTTTTACTTGACTCAAACGCAATCGGGAGATTTTTGTCAAAAAGCATGGAATCACATAAATCCTGAAATTTGTTTCGATTCAGTGTTAATGAAAGGTTGGCAAACGAGGAATTGCAGGAATTGGCAAATGAAGCTTCGAGATCCTGTGTCCCGTGCTTATGATTGCCGGCACAATGAATGGTCTGTCCGTCAACCGAAATGGAACCTGCACAATTATATCGATAATCTGCATACCCCTTCTTATTTTCCCTGTAATACTCAAGTGTCGTAAAAATTTTAAACACAGATCCCGGTGCATACTGTCCCTGAGTAGCCCGATTGTAGAGCGCCGTACTCGAGTCCCCGTTTACGGTTTCCCAATCTTTCTTGATCGTGTTCGGATCAAAATCCGGTTTGGAAACCATGGTAATAATTCTGCCAGTCTTCGGTTCCATCGCGATCACAGCCCCATCATAATTCCCCAGAGATTCATATGCCGCTTTCTGTACCGCGGAATCCAGCGTTGTAACAACGGCATCGCCCTGCGTTTTATCACCGGCAAGATCTGCTCCCATTTGCTTTAAGAAGAACTCATGCGAACGAAGAAGATCAAAATTTTCCTGATTTTCAATGCCGGCTTTACCATTGACCGCATAACCGATTGCATGTGCAAACATACGCCCATACGGATACTCGCGCGTCTCACTTTTATCTTTTGAGACCTTTGTTGTAGCAAGCACCTGACCGTCTGCCGAAAGTATATCGCCTCTGATTACACGTTCCGAAAAAAGATCCTGAAGAGAATTGTATGGGCTATTGATAAACGATTCACTTTTATAAACCTGAAAATATACAAAATACGCCATCAGTCCCAGAAACATTGCCAGAAACAGATACATAATCACAAGAAATTCTTTGTTCTTGGCTGTTTTTACCTGTTTCTTACTTTTCTTTCTATTTTTAACCACGAAATCAACCTCCGCCTGCGAACTTTTATATCCGCTGAATACCGTTATTGTATAGCAATCCGCATAATTATTTACTTTTTTGTCTTCGAACTTTCTTTTTTGTTTGTTCCAACGCCTTATTTTCCTTTGTTGCATTGGCAATATAAAGCCCCTGGATCATACCAAAAACAATCATCGTGGAAAGAAGTGAACTTCCTCCGTAACTGACAAGCGGAAGCGTTACACCAGTGGACGGAATCAACTTGATCACACCACCGATCGTAAGAAATACCTGCAGCGCATAAAGCGTTCCGAGTCCCACTGCTGTCAGACGGTAGAAATTATCTTTCAGCAACATTGCCACATTTATGATCATAAAAAAGCAGCTTACACACACCATGATCAGACAGAGAGCAAACACGCCTCCCATCTCCTCCGAGATAGCTGCAAAGACAAAATCCTTTGACACAACCGGAATCTTATTCGGCATTCCCTGATTCAGTCCAAGACCGAACCATCCGCCTGTTCCGATTGCAAAAAGCGATTGGCAGATCTGATATCCCGCATTGTCAATTACCTTAAGAGGATCCGACCATGCAAGTACTCGGGTCTGTACGTGAGAAAAGACTTTGTATCCGACTATTGCGGCAAGTGACATAAGACCGATTCCCGCTCCGAAATACAGGAACTTTCTTGTTGCAACATAGATCATCACGAGGTACGTAAAGAAATACAAAAGTGCACCACCCAGATCCTTCGAAGCAACAAGCGCAAGCACAAACACTGCAGAAACGATACTGGTAATCATAAGCTGATGAAAATCCTGTCTGCGATACAGCATCGATGCAATGAACATGACAAAAATAATTTTCACAAATTCCGATGGCTGGATTGCAATTCCGCCGATTGAGATGGAAAGTTTCGCACCGTAGCTTGTCTGTCCCGCAACCGCAACCACAGCCAATGCGCCAATTCCAAGTACTGCATACACCCATGTAAGCTTACGGAACAGGGACATATTCTGAAGCACCAAAGGAATCAGAAGTCCGATAAACATTCCCGCACAAACAAAAATAAACTGTCGAAACGCTTTTTCAAAAGAAAGACGCGTCAGGATGATAAACCCGATTGCGATCAGCATGCACATATTATTGAGTACAAGCTCCGATGCCTGCTTATAAAGCAGATGATACGACCCTATCATCATCAAAAGCAACACCAGCTGCATCAGATAGAATCCGATCATCTGCACATTTCCGGTCGTTAAATACAATACCAAAAAAGCATCGAAATGTATTGCAAAAAGCAGTCCTCTCTGCACTCCGTAAATATGCCTTTGTTCCTCAACATCTCCTTCATATTTGAATACATGAAAACACTCAAACGTGTAGATCATAAACAAAATGATCATTAAATATTTGGATGCCTGCACGATCAAATGCACCATAATTATTCGACTCCTCTTTTATAATGACCGTTCGTGTAACGATCCTTCCATGTAGCAGGATAATCCGTTCGTGTTCCTGTCACAAATTCTTCCATAAGATCTAATACTTCTTTCGTTTCCTGAGGATTTTCTATTGTAAAATCCAGACGAAATTCCTGCATTCCGCAGTCTGTTAATTCCTTCCTATTGGCAAAAAGCATAACCGGCAAAGAATTGTATACGACATTATAACATACATCGCAGTAATTCTTGACCGGAAATTCTTTATGATAACGATCCTTCAAGTAACAAAGTCCCGGCTTTCTGTCGCACCCGCGCGTGTTCGCATGGACACACGGAGCCGTCGTCATAAGCGGATAATAGCCATATATGACCATCGCACTCTGTGTATTATCCCGGTGTTTGATCTCTCCCCGGTTCAGCTCAAGCGGAACCGTATTCTCACTGGTATTCATTGATGCATAGAACTTCGTTGCACGGTCATTGTATGTATACAGATTGTGATCGAGCACAATGTTCCCTGTCCCAAAATAGGTTTTCACAGAGGAAAGTTCCTCATAATTTCTAACCAGTACACCATCCGGCTGCACTTTTTTCCATTCATCCTTATAACCATCGAACAGCTCCGATGCCTTTGCCCGAAAAATGCGCGGTAATGCGAAATAGACTTCTTTTCCTGCCGCATGGATTGCTTCCATGTCCTCACCAAGTTCTATCGGAAAATGATTCCAGCGATATGCCCCAAAATCCAGATATACACGGCTTATCCGGTCTCTTCTTAAAATTTCGGAGAGTAATGTTCTGTTTTCGATCAGACAACTGTATCGCAGCGTCTGCGAGGAAGCCAGGGCTTTCGATTTATCCGGATCACAAAGATGTTTTGCCCCTCTGTCTACTGATTCATCAATTTTCTCATCTTCCAACACCCCAGCACTTCTTCGATAAACGGATAACATCTCATCTAACAGCTTCTCCGTTGCCTCTCTTCGAAGCTGGTTGAGTGCTCCGACCGGAAGAAAAATTCCATCGTCCATCACGACACGAATCTCTTCCATTACAAACGGCGTATCGCCTGTTTTGGACATACGAGCCTTCAGATCATCGATGTTCAGTGGCTTTTTGGCTGCGGCCATGACCTCCATTCCATTTACCCGAGCCGTATGATCTCCGCAGGTAAGTTCATATATACACGGGCGTCCGAGATGAAGTGTCAGACATCCGGTTGCCGGTATCTTTGCCTCATGTTCCACGAAATGATCCATGATCTCCTCTTGTAATGCCTCGTTTGTCTTGGCGTAACTCGGCTTTACAAACGTAACCATGTCCGGTCCGTTCTGTTTACTATAATATCCATCCGTAAAACCACAGCGGTTTCCCAGATCAAGAAGCTCTTGCATATCGGACCTTGTGACCTTCTCCTGCTTCTTTTTTTCCAAAAAACAATCAATGTATTTACGGTAATACGATACCACTCCGGCCGCATATGGAGCCTGCTTCATGCGCCCTTCGATCTTAAGCGAATAAACTCCGGCATCCCAAAGTTTCTCCAGATCCTCAATTCCACACATATCCTTAAGGCTTAACACGTAACTGTCTTTCTCATATAATTTATGATTCTCGTCGAGTACCGAATACGCAAGGCGGCAAGGCTGCGCACATCTGCCTCTGTTACCGCTCCGCCCTCCAAGCATACTGCTGAAAAGACATTGTCCCGAATAACAGTAACAAAGCGCTCCATGTACAAAAGCTTCCAGTTCCACACCGGTCTCGTCATAGATCCGTTTCATCTCCGGAAGCGATACTTCACGTGCCATCACGACACGCTCCGCACCAAGACGCTGCATCAGTCTTGCACCTTCCACGCCGGTTACGGTCATCTGTGTGCTGGTGTGAATCGAAAGACCGGGAAAATGCTCCCGAATAAAAGAAAACACCCCCATATCCTGTACCAGTACCGCATCCAGTCCCTGCTTGTAAAATGGCAGCAGATAATCATAAAGTTTGCGCGTTAATTCTGCATTTTTAAGCAAAGTATTCACCGTCAGATAAACTTTTGCCCCATGAAGATGTGCATAATCGATTGCCTCAAGCAGTTCTTCCGTTGTAAAGTTATTGGCATATGCACGCGCTCCGAACAGATCTCCCCCTACATAGACCGCATCCGCACCGGCCGCAATCACCGCCTTAAAAATTTCAAACGATCCTGCCGGCGCTAAAAGTTCAAAGCCTCTTTCTATTCTATTTAATTCATTCA
>URQG01000113.1 GCA_900549895.1 uncultured Lachnobacterium sp. | reverse complement strand
ACGAGATTACTACGCGTCTCGTGGGCTCGGAGATGTGTATAAGAGACAGGTAATCAGAAGGATGTGATGAAGAATGAACAAGAAAAGCCATATTGTATTTACGAAAAAAATGAATATTGAGGTGCCTTCCAGATGCCGTGTGGGACTTCTGGTTGGCAGCGTTTTACCGGATATTCTGGTGCATACTTATCTGATGGGACATACATGGAAGGCATCCGCAGCAATGATCCTAAACAAGCTGGAGAAACTGGAACAAAGCGACAGCTTAAATATTTGGACGGTGCTTCGCTTAGGCATGATCCTTCACTATATCGAAGACTTTTTTACAATGTCACACAGTCGCTTTTTTCAAGGAAATCTGTTGGAACATATTGGCTATGAAATGCGTTTGCAGCGTTACATCCGGGCAACATTTAACAGGCGATATAAGTTGTATGACAAAGATGTGGAAAATACGCAGATTTATTCTATGAATGATTTAAAGGAACGAATGGTTTCGTTGCAGAAGGAATATGAGAAAGAGATAAAAGAGGCAGCAGGGGATGAAGTGTTGTGCTTTCAGACGGATCTGGAATATATGAATATTGCGGTGCAGACGGTAGCAGGCTATCTGATTCCGGCGTTGAATCGAAAGTCCATTCTGTATTGCAAAATTGAGAATGGAACATTGGTGCGGATTTCTCCGGGATGTCGCATCTGACCTGAAAAAGAACAAGGAGTTATTGAAAATTGAAATATAAGGAACTGGTAAACAATAAAGAAATCAACGCATATTTAAAGAAGGGCGACGAGAATTTAGGACAACTTGGTTTTACGGATCATTCCAAGGCACATTGTATGCAGGTGGCACATCAGGCGGGAAAGATATTGGAACGGTTCGGCTATCCGGAACATGATATTGAACTGGCAAAGATTGCAGGATTGATGCATGATATCGGAAATATGATCAATCGCACACACCATGCGGAATATGGTGCACTGCTTGCCAATGAAATGTTAAAGAAAACGGATATGCCGCTTGAGGATCGAATCACGGTCGTATCGGCAATCGGAAATCATGACGAATCGACCGGCGGGCCAATCGATGTTGTTTCAGCGGCACTCATTATTGCGGATAAAACCGATGTAAGACGAAGCCGGGTACGCCAGAAAGAGAAAGCGTTATTTGACATTCACGATCGTGTGAATTATGCGGTGACAGAATCAAAGCTTAAGATTACCAAGGACAAATCAGTGATTGCACTTAATCTGCAGATTGATGAGAAAATCTGTTCCATGTATGACTATTTTGAAATTTTTCTCGAGCGCATGATGCTTTGTAGAAAATCCGCAGAAATTCTTGGGACGACCTTTAAACTGACGGTTAATGGACGCAAAGTTCTATAAAGTATTTAGTGAGTCTGTTCTGTGAAGAGTGAGATGTTTTTTATTGTATCATTTTACGAATATTTTACACAAACGATACATAAAGATGATGGATAGGATAACACCCATTCCTGTATAATTTTGAATTAAATGCAGAGATGTCATATTTCACATCAAGGAGAGACAATGATTCGGAATCAGATACTGCAATGGATGATTGATCGATTGGAAAAGTTGAAATCATCGCAAAATCGTAAGCAAATAAATAACCCGGATATACAGGAAAAGGAGATTGGAAATCAAATGAAAAATAAAGCACAGAAGGCAGAACCGTACATGATGAACCGTGAATTATCATGGTTAAAGTTTAATGAACGCGTGTTGAATGAGGCAGGTAATCCGAGGGTACCGTTGGCAGAGAGACTCACGTTTGCTTCGATTTATCAGTCAAATTTGGATGAGTTTTACATGGTTCGTGTCGGTACATTAATGGATCAGATGGAATCTTCCGAAGAAATCCGTGAAAATAAAACGAATATGACCAGCAAGGAGCAGGTAAAGGCAATCCTTGAGGCAACGCGTATTCTGGATAAAAAGAAAGATATGATCTACGAACAACTGATGGGGGAATTAGAGCCACAGGGAATTCGAATCATCAATTTTAACAGACTCTCCGGAGAAGAGGGAGAATTGTTAGAGACTTATTTTGATCAGGAGATCGCGCCGTATCTGTCTGCCAATATTGTCAGCAAGCAGCAGCCGTTTCCGTTTTTGAAGAACAAAGAGATTTATGCGGTGGCATTGCTTGCAACCAAGAGTAAAAAGACAAAAGTTGCAATCATTCCATGTAGTAACAATGTATTCAAGCGACTCATTGATATTCCGACAAGACCGGGAACTTTTATGCTTTCGGAGGAATTGATCCTACACTTTTTACCGAAACTTTTTCCAAGGTATGAGATCGTGGAGAAGTCACTTTTTAGAATTACGAGAAATGCAGATATTGACACAGAGACGATTTATGATGAGGATATGGATTACCGCGATGCGATGGAGAATCTGATCAAGCAGAGAAAGCGTATGAATCCGGTGCGCATGGAATTATCCAGAGAGATTAACAAGAAGCTCGTTACCGAAATCTGTAAGTGTGTCAATGTGGACAAAAAGCATGTTTTTATGTCAAAGGTACCGCTTGATATGTCCTTTGTATTTGCAATTCAAAATTATTTGAGAGTTCAGGGAAAGGAAAATTTATTTTTCGGAAAGAGAAGCCCACGCATGACCGATCAGCTAAAGGATAAGGAGAGCCTGATCGGACAGATCGAGAAGAAGGACGTACTTCTTTCTTATCCGTTTGAAAACATTAAGTCGTTTACAAACCTTCTGAATGAGGCAGCAAAGGACGAATCTGTTGTATCCATTAAGATGACACTGTACCGCCTCGCGGACAAGAGTCAGATTGTCGATGCCCTTGTCGATGCTGCCGAAAACGGCAAAGAAGTTGTCGTTCTGGTGGAACTTCGTGCAAGGTTTGACGAGGAGAGTAACATTGAATACTCCAGAAAACTTGAAGATGCTGGATGTCGCGTGATCTACGGATTAAACGGCTACAAGGTTCATTCCAAACTTTGCCTGATTACCAGAAAAACAGACAACGGACTGTCTTATATCACACAGATCGGAACCGGAAATTATAATGAGAAGACTTCGAAATTATATACCGATTTATCGCTGATTACGGCAAAGGAAGAGATTGGCAAAGAAGCAGCGGAGGTATTTGCCTGCCTTCTTCGCGGAGAAACGATTGAGGAAACACATATGCTTCTGGTTGCACCAAAGTGTCTGCAGAATAAGGTTCTTGCGCTGATTGATGAAGAAATCGAACATGCGAAAAACAATGAGCCGGCGTATGTCGGAATTAAGATTAATTCACTGACAGACAAGGATATCATTGAGAAGCTTGTGGAGGCTTCACAGGCCGGGGTGAAGATTGAGATGATCGTCCGCGGAATCTGCTGCATGATTCCGGAAATCAAAGGATATACCGAAAATATTACGGTTATCAGCATTGTCGGAAGATTTTTGGAACACTCAAGAATCTATCGGTTCGGAACTCCGGAAAGAGAAAAAGTATACATCGCTTCAGCGGATTATATGACTAGAAACACATTGCGTCGCGTCGAGGTGGCTGCACCGGTTCTTGACGATAAGCTGCGTGAAAAACTTGATTTCATGTTTGATACGATGATGAAGGATGATGAAAAGGGCAAGCGGCTGAATGCGAAGGGCAATTATGAGGATCGAAAGGTAAATGAGAAGAAACTCGATTCGCAGGAATTGTTCTATGAGATGGCGTATGAGAATGCGGCCAAAGAAGTCAGGGATAAGAAGGCGCAATAAATTTACAATAGAATAGATGAATCTGTAAAGCAGGCTGGCAGTTGTTGTGTCAGCCTGCTTTTTTACAATAATTTCACAAATATTTACATGACCTTGATAGCGCGGGAGCGCGATGGAAGCTAACATAAGATTAGAAGGAAGAAGGAGAACAAGTATGCCATCTACATATGCACATTATCGATTGGGACAACAGGTTATAAACAGTGTTCCAAAATGGAAGAAAAATATCATTGAGAAAAACAAGGAGTTATTCAATATCGGATTACACGGACCGGACATCCTGTTTTATTATGAGCCGCTGAAATCCAATCCGGTGAATGCAATCGGTTATGGGATGCATGAACACTCCGGAAGAGAATTTTTTGAACATGCGGCAGAAATCATCCGCGAAAAGGATCATGATGCGCGGTATCTGGCGTATGCGTATGGATTTATCTGTCATTTTGTTTTGGACACAACCTGTCATGGATATATTGATGACAAGATCGCAGAGAGTGGCGTATCGCACGCGGAGATTGAAGTCGAGTTTGACCGCAGCCTGATGATTGAGGATGGTTATGACCCGATCACACACAATCTGACCGGACATATCGTTACCTCGGCGAAGAATGCAGAGGTGATCAGTGATTTCTTTCCGGGAACCACACCAGATCAAGTAGAGGATGCGCTAAAAGGAATGATAAAATACAACAATCTGCTGATTGCGCCATCCAGGTGGAAGAGAAAGTTTATCTATGCATTACTCAGAGTATCCGGAAATTACCGCGAAATGCATGGATTGCTCGTTAATTTTCAGGCAAATCCGGATTGCGAGGACAGTACACGAATTTTACGCCAATTATATGATATTACGTTGGAGCGCGCGGTAAAACTGATTGGTGAGTATGACAGTTATCTGGTAGGTGAACAAAAATTAGATGCTCTTTACCACTATACGTTTGGTGGAAAAGAAACGAAGAATGAGGAGAGAATGTATGAAGTTCAAAATGACTAAGGAAGAAAGAAACTGGGTACTCTATGATGTCGGCAATTCTGCATTTGTTTTATTGATCTCAACGATTATGCCAATCTATTTCAATTATCTGGCAGAGAATGCAGGTCTTTCATCGGTTGACTATCTTGCATATTGGGGCTATGCGGCTTCGATCGTAACCGTTATCGTGGCAGCCTTGGGACCTGTCTGCGGAACGTTGGCAGATACAAAAGGATTTAAAAAGCCGATTTTTACGGCAACCTTAATGATCGGTGCCATTGGTTGTCTGGCTCTTGGTTTTGCAAAACAGTGGCTGATTTTTTTGATTATCTTTATGATTGCCAAAATTGGTTTTTCCGGAAGCCTGATCTTTTACGATTCGATGCTGGGCGATGTGACGAGTAATGACCGTGTAGATAACGTATCCTCTCAGGGATATGCATGGGGATATATCGGAAGCTGTGTCCCGTTTATCGGATGCCTCGGGCTGGTGCTCGGTGCAGACCGGATCGGAATCAGCATGGAAGTGGCGATGGGAATTTCATTTGCAATCATTGCGATCTGGTGGTTTGTTATGACGTTACCGCTGCTTAAAACATACAAGCAGAAGAATTTTGTTGAGCGGCAGCCGGGGGCGATCCACAATAGTTTTAAGCGTCTTGGAAAGACCTTGCAAAGTGTCCGGAAAGAGAAAAACATCTTCCTGTTTCTGCTCGCATTTTTCTTTTATATTGATGGCGTGTACACGATTATCGATATGGCAACCGCTTACGGTACAGCATTGGGACTGGATAGTACCGGATTGTTGTTGGCATTGCTGGTAACGCAGTTTGTTGCATTTCCGTTTGCAATCCTTTTCGGAAGACTGTCGGAGCGCTATGATACGGCGAAACTCATCACCATATGCATCGCTGCCTATATGGGAATCGCAGTGTTTGCCATGTTTCTTAAGACACAGTGGCAGTTCTGGTGCCTTGCTATCTTTGTCGGCATGTTTCAGGGTGGCATTCAGGCATTGTCGAGATCCTATTATACCAAGATTATTCCGGCGGAAAAATCCGGTGAATATTTCGGACTGATGGACATCTGCGGCAAGGGTGCTTCATTCCTCGGAACAATCGTGATCAGCGTTGTATCGCAGATTACGGGCAGTGTCAATATCGGTGTAGGTGCAATTGCAATATTTTTTGTACTTGGAATCATTGTTTTTCGGATGGCTATTGCAGAGGAAAGAAAGCCGGTCGAAAACGATTCTTATCCGAGAATCAAAGGCGATTTCCGGTATACCGTCTAAACGAATCGGATGAGAAAAACGATTATTGGAGACTCTTGTGACCGAGTATCAGAAGGACACAGGTTATTATAATCAGGCCAGTGAAAGCATCGGTGCTTCGGCAGAAAGTGTGCGTGATTCCGTTGATTCAATTAATGAGATGATTGATTCGATCAGTATGGCGCAGAAAGAATTGTCGGATGCGGCAACGAGTGTAAATGAGAATCTGCAGAAGATCACCTATTCCAGCGAGAATATGTCGCAGGAGACAAAAGAAGTATTGGAAAGTGTAAATTCTTTGCAGGAAACCATGCAGAGTTTTCAGGTATAAAGTTATGGTTGCTTAACTTGCAGAAAGCAACTATAATAAAACAGAACATGCAGAAGTTTACCGGCAGGCAATCATCTGATTTCCTTATGACAACTCAAAAGCTCCTGTATATAACTG
>URQG01000112.1 GCA_900549895.1 uncultured Lachnobacterium sp. | reverse complement strand
AGATGTGTATAAGAGACAGATCATATGCAAAGAATGCACCATTTAATTTTCCGCTGTCCGCCTTGATTGTAAGCGTGCCATCTTTGCGGTTCCATGTATAGTACTTTCCTTCATCATCCGTCTTGTCATTCGGTGTCGAACTATTCAGTTCTGTCAGCCACTTATCAATGGTATCCTGTGTCACAGCCTGATCCGTGCAACGGATCGTGCATTTATCCCAGCACCAGAATGGCAAGTAAGGCATATCCTTTTTTGCTTCTTTATCCGAAAGCCAGTCTTCAAAGAACGTGTTATAAGTCTGTCCGGCACACCACTTGACATTCTTATTTACAACTCTCGGAATCACGATCGCACATCTGATTGTTCCGACTTTTCTCGTTTTCTTGTTGAGTGTTTCCTTTACGATAATATTAACCCTCTGCTCATCTTTTGTCGGATTTGCAGCTATCACCTTGCCATCCTTCGTCACGGTAAGTAACTTTTTGTTGGAAGACTCAAACGTATACTTTGCTTTCTTATTTCGGTTTTCTAAAATATACTTAGGATACAATTTCCATGGATGTACTTTGAGATAGCCTTTCTGACCGTCAACACCCCAGAGTGATTGCTTGTACTCTTCATTCAGTGTCGCCTTTTTTGCCTTTTTACTTGCTGCCTGTGTATTCGCAGGCATTACCGCAACCGTTGTAAGCAGCAATGCAACTGTCAATAAACCAAGAAGCAGCTTTTTTGCTAATTTCTTATACATTTTCAATTCCTCCTCTGAATTATTGTATAAAATCATATTACAGAATCAACATACTCTTCTTTCCAAAACATGTCAATGACTTTGTTCCTATGTATTCTTCTATCATCATGCAATTACCAAAGTTCTCCCGTAAGATAATAATTTTTCCATGTTTCAAATGATTCTTCTCCAGGATTCTGTTCTTCCTCAGCTTCGTGATCCGCCCAAAGCATTGGCTTTTGTGCCTTTTCCCAGAATATAGTACTATCAACAAGACTACTCTACGAAACATAAGAGAAAGAGGACATAATTATGAGATTACCAAACGGATACGGCGGAGTTGTCAAACTCTCCGGTGCCCGAAGAAGACCTTATGCTGCCCGCATCACAACGGGCTGGTACTATAATGACCAAACCGGAAAACGCGTACAACGCTATCAGATACTAGGGTATGCAGCGACCCGGGCCGAGGCGTTGCAGATACTTGCACATTACAACGATTATCCGATTGACGGAGCATCGCTCAAACTGACTTTTGCAGACATCTATGAACGGTGGTCAGCCGAGAAATTCCCAACCACATCCCATTCCAATATCAAAGGCTATCGCGCCGCATACGCCATCTGCCAGGATATCGCGGATGTTCCGTTTCGCAACCTGCGGCTCGATGACCTGCAGCGTGTCGTGGACCGGTGCGGCAAAAACTATCCGACTTTGAAGAAACTGCGTGTACTCTTTAATCAGCTATATGAATATGCCATGAAGCATGAGATTGTCGTAAAAGACTACTCCGCATACGTCAATATCATAAAATACAAGGACCGTAACCCAAACAAAACTGAACGGGAACGTTTCCACCCACAAGAGATTGCATTACTGTGGAAACACAAAAACGACCGGTATTACCAGACAATTCTTATGCTGATCTACAACGGCGTGCGTGTCTCGGAGCTTCTTGATCTCAAGAAAGAAAATGTGCATCTTGAGGAGCGCTACTTTGATGTCGTGGACAGCAAGACCGCAAACGGAATTCGAAAAGTTCCCATCGCAGCCAAAGTTCTCCCCTTCTATGAAGGCTGGTACAACGACTGCTCCAGTTGCGAATACCTGATCCACACCATGGACAGCGAACACTTTACCTATCACAATTATTACGGCAACTTCTTTAAGCCGCTACTGAACCGCCTGCATATTGACCGAACGCCCCACTGCTGCCGTCATACCACCATCTCCATGATGGCTGACGCACATATCGATCAGACAATTATCAAAAAAATCGTCGGTCATGCCGGCGCAATGTCTCTGACAGAACGCGTTTACACACATCTCGACGTCAATGAATTGATTGAAGCGATCGATCAGATATAAAAAAATCCCCATACTCAACTACGAGTATGGGGAAATGCAGATCGTACCGATTGCGGTTGATCATGTTAGCCATATTTTTCTCCTTTTTAAATAATAATAATTTCCATACGAGTGTAACATTCCTGCATAAAATTGTCAAAATCAGAAACCTACGGACGTCCGACCGGTTCCCCGCATCCGTCAGCATATCCGTCAGCACGGGCAGCATACTTAAGCGACAGCATCGGTTTTCCGTTGGAATCAAATCCATAACAAGTATAACCAACGATCATCTCCACATGGTATATTCCTTTGTATCTTCCGTTGTTGTCTCCTGTGCGGAACAGGATATCTCCCGCATTGATTTTCATACTGTCAATATTTTTGACGCTGAGTCCGCCCTTGACCATTCTCTTCTTTTGCGCACACCACTTACCGATATCCGCTGCCACCGGCGCATAATATGCATTGCCGAAATTCACACCATTCTTATGGTACGCTTTCCATACAAGAGAACTGCAGTCATAGTACTTGTTCTGCATACGGTTCGGCTGACTGTATGTAGATGTCCTTACAATATGGATTGCTGTATTGATCGCATTTTTCCTACTCTGTGTCACAACCGATACCGCACATCCGAATATGTTATCTCCAATCTTCGCCTTAATGACCGCATTACCCGAACTTTTTGCTCGCACCAGCCCCTTGGAGGAAACGGTTACCACCTTTGGATTTGTGGACGACCACTTGATTGCAACAGCCGGAGCGCCTTTTACACTCAGCTGTTTTGTCTCCTTGATCGCCAGAAGTGCCGAATTCGTCGACATCTGCACAAGAATCGTATTAATCGTAAGTTTACATATCTGCTAGTCGTTAATGCTGACAGTAACCGTTGTCTTTCCGACGCTATACGGAGTAATCGTCAGCACGTTTTTATCCAGATCAGCATCCACGCCAACCCGTGAATTCGATGAACTGCAGGACAAAACTACCGTGTCCCAGTCTTCGGTCAGAACTTCTTTACTTTTTAGATGAAACGTATAAGTTGGACAGTTCCTGTCTTTAAAGCCGTTACCCTGCCACTTGCATCCACCGATGCGACTGCACGGTTATCCGAATTGAATGTATATCTTGAAACCGTGTATGTCTGTCCATAATACCGAACCGTTGATCCCACCTGAAGCTGCGTCGATCCGCCTGCCGACAAACGAATATCTCCCCCACTTGTTGTAACGGCAATCACTCCCGTATCTGCCTTTGCTTCGCTGACCGGCAGCATCGTAAGCACAAGCGCCAGACAGACAAATTTTTTTCTTTTAAGCTCCATCTTAGCGAACTCTCACATTTTATAACAAAAAGCCGGTGGTCACCCAACCACCGGCTTTTCATTGTCTGAGTTTCTGCACTACCACAAATGGATACCGCAGTCTTTTTACACCATTTGCTTCACTCTTATGAGTTCTTAGGTCTCTTTGGCTGATGCAGGATCAGCGGACAGATTGGCCACTTTTCATTGGTGCTCTTCTGAACCTCAACCTTAGCTGTCTTGTCCAGAATATTCAACATTCCCTTCTTCAGTTCGTTTCTCATTCTTCATTCACCTCCTGTCCAAGCGCCCTTCCCAGGGACAGCAGGAAGGAGCTCAATATAAGGCCAAAACTCATGAACAAAATATAACTGTCCTCAAACTTCAAATAAGAAAAAATCATTATACTGACAAATTCAACGAAAGCAGTTACCCTTGTAATATACTTGCTGTCATCATGTTCCTTCTTGCTCCATCCCATATTGGGATGATTTACCGCACCGATCACCAGAGAAAATATCAATGCAATAAAAGTGAGTGCTATATTTATATTCATGTGCTTTGTCAAAAAAGGATAGAGCACCTTGGCATACAAAACATAGATACCAACGGTGCCGATCAGACACGTGCGGAATGTCTCTGCGTGAAATCCGCCTGCATGTCTTCTGATTGCCGAGAAAAACACGAAAAACAGAATTGTCTGTCCCAGTAATCCAAACCATATAGACAAAAGCAAGATAAGCGACATTCCCATCAATTTCTCGATCAGGACTTCCACCGAATAGTGATAGATCGGCTTATCTTTCTCTTCAATTCTACCGTTCACATATAACGTATTTACCCATAAATCTGCCAAATATTCAGCCATATGTTCTCCTACTATGTCGGACCTCAATTTCGTGTATATTTTAATTTAGAGAAGAATAAATAGGAATACTTATAGCAGAATTGGAACTTTTTTGACAGAATTGGAACTATTTTGCAAATAAAAAGCAGATGCTTATACAGCATCTGCTCCCTGCTCATTCGGTATAACGATGGCGAAACGAAAACTTTTATCATCATGTCTGATCACACATGAACCACCGTATTTTTCCACAGTTTCTCTGATATTTTCAATGCCAATGCCGTGCAGCTGCGCATTTTCCGTCTTACTTGTTATGTAACGCCCGGTCTCTACAACCGGCTGCACCGTAAGCGTATTGACCACCGAGATCACCGTCTGATGCTCCTCCCGGATAAATTTCAGGCGAATCATCTTCCGGTCACATTTTTCGCAGGCTTCGATCGCATTATTCAGCAGATTGGATAGGATCAATACGACATCCTCATCCTTTATACGAAGCCCTGAGAGATCATTGATCTTCATCTCAAAAATAATCTTCTTCTGCCTCGCTTCATGATACTTTGCATTCAGGATGGAATTCACGATCACATTATTCGTATCAATGACATCCGTATTCTCCTGTATCTCAACATGCCGGTCCTTCAGATATTGAAGCAGTTCATCCGTTTTATTGTGCTTTGCAAGTTCTCCGATCACCAAAAGCTGATTTTTAAACTCATGCTCACGTTTTCTCTGTCGATCGTAATTCTCCGACATATCCCGGTATCTCTCCGTCTCACTTTTGACACGCTCCATAAAAACCTGATCCTCGCGCAAGCGCATCTCCCTTTCCAAAATCGAGTTGATCAGATAGTAAACCAGAATATTCATCACGATCAGTCCGAACGAGATTACCAGTAAGATATTCTTCTGTCGATTCGTAAGCGGTATTCCAAAACTGGCAAGCAGCGCGATCAATGCAATCACGGTAAAGGAAGGAAACACCGAAAAACGTGCCCATTCCACTGCCGTCAGCATATCCATCGATTTCCGCAGCATGTGCCGGTGTATGAACAATATGACAACCAGCAACAACAACTGGCTCAACATTCCCATCAGCGCTGTAACCAGCGGTTCCGACACACGTTCCTCCGTAATCGTCGTGCAGCATTTTGCCAGCATAAGGATCGTCACATAATCCAGAAGAAATCCAAGTCCCTGATACAGCAAAATGAATGCACCGGTCCGCAATAACCCCTGCTGGAAATATCCCCACATAAAAAGCGTAGTAAAAGTGAAAACAAGAACTTCCTTTACGATCCAGTTCCCGTTCAGGAAGATGGAGACGCCATACATTCCTATCATCAATCCAACCAGCAGACAACAACGAATCCACCGGTTTTCAAATCGACAGGAGCACCCGAATGTCTCCATAAAAAGCTTTCCCAGAAGCACAAACAGAATCGTATAAACACACCCGTATACATAGGCTCCCATTATATCTCTCCCTTATAGCAAATCCAGCGCTCCACTGCATCCTGATATCTGGCCTTGGATATCGCAAGACCTCTTCCGTCCGTCAGTTTCACACTGTAGCGCTTAATCTCCTGAATATGGCGAAGGTTCACAAGATAACTCTGGTGTGTCCGGATGAATCCTGCTTCATGCAGGATCTCATCGATCGGATCCAGTTTTCCGTACATTGTATAAACATCTTTCTGTTCATTGATCACATGAAAAAGCACTTTGTGCAGCCGGCTCTCCACATACAACAGATGCTCATACGGAAGATCCACGATTCCTTCCTGAAACGTGAACACATGCTTGTCCTTCCTGCCTTTCATCCTCTGCAGAATTGCATCCATGCACTCTTTTAAGCGTAACTCATATTGATCATCCTTTAGAATAAAACGGATCGCATCCACCTCATATCCGCTAACCGCATACTGCACGAAAGCAGTAACAAAAACGATAAAATTCTTATGTGAAATCTTTCTGATTCTCTGCGCAGTCTCAATTCCGTCCATCTTGTCCATATTGACGTCCAGAAAAATGATATCGTATTGAGCGACCTTTAATCCCTGTCTCAAAAGCTCCTCGCCCGATGCATATAGGTCGAACTGTGCCTTATGGCCTCTCTGTGACAAATACTCCGAGATCAGTTCCTGCTCTCTTGCGCAGAAATAATTCTCATCGTCACATATTGCTATATAACTGTCTCTTATACACATCTCCGAGCCCACGAGACGCGTAGTAATCTCG
>URQG01000111.1 GCA_900549895.1 uncultured Lachnobacterium sp. | reverse complement strand
TCTTGTCTTAACTTTATATGTATGATAGAAAATCCCGGTCAACGACTTCTTTACCGTCCATTGACCGGGATTCATTTATTTACACATATCCATTTTCTCATCGCATTACAGTCCAAGAAAGTTCTTCATAGGATTCACAGTCCTGGCCTGTGCATAAATTTCATCCTTGTGATCTCGCAAATATTTTTCCAGTATTGCGAGTTCTTTCTCTTCAAATCCTGACGTTTTTTCAATCACAGCATCCGGTAGGACACCATCCGCGTAATCATCATTCCGAAAAAACGAAACACGCACAATCTCTCTTCCGTCCTTCTTAAGACGCCCCGATACCATCATCTGAATTTCATCCACGACCAGAACCTCCCATCGCATCTGTTACATTGTATATCGGCGTTCCGCTGCTCAAAATAACCTCTACATCGGAATTCTAAGCCCCTTCGGATAATGATTCTTGATCATACCACCTGCAAGTTTGCCCCAACCGATGCTATAGCCATCGACGGTCATAAGATACCATCCCTTCTCTCCATCCGCTGCCAGTGTCTGTCCGTTCAGATAAGCACGTACCTCTGATGAATCGCCAGCCATATCATAGCTGTGAAATACATCCGCCGGTGTCAGTGCCAGAGCCAGTGCATGTGATGGTTCAAATCGATTTTTCTTCATCGTTCCAAGGTGCAACCCGGGACGTAAGACTTTCAGTCCCTTCGTAGAAGGCATCTCCTCCGGTGCCAGATACAGTTGCTCGCCGAACCGGATCAGTTTACCGACAGGCATTACACGCAGTGTTTCCTTTGCGAAATCCAGATATTCTCTCGCATCACGTTCCGGAATGCCTTTTTCCAATCCTTTTGCACAGTACCCTTCATAATTTCCCGATACACTTCCCTCTTTCTGCAGAACCGCAAGATAATGTCCCTCTCCGTCCACATGATGCGGAAAAAGGCGTATTGTCCGCTCCAATCCCGGCTGTGGTTCATCCGTCCATGCCGCGATCCCTGTCGACATCTGTTCATAATGCGGCACATCCACAATGGAAAACTCCGGATGTTTTGTCAGAAAGCGGCTGATCGTTCCTTCATTCTCTTCCGGCGCAAAGGTACAGGTCGAATAGACCATTCTTCCTCCCGGGCGCAGCATAGATGCCGCGCACTCTAAAATTTCAGCCTGGCGCTCCGCGCAAAGCACAACATTTTGGGGACTCCATTCATCACATGCATCCGCATTCTTGCGAAACATCCCCTCCCCGGAGCATGGTGCATCGACCATAATCCGGTCAAAATATGCTTCGAATATTTTAGCCAGCGACTGTGGGCTTTCATTCGTTACCATTGCGTTGCGGATTCCCATACGTTCGATATTCTCCGACAGGATTCTTGCACGTGCAGGATGAATTTCGTTACTGATCAAAAGCCCCTCTCCGCGCATCGCAGCCGCAATCTGTGTGCTCTTACCCCCGGGAGCCGCACACAGATCTAAGATCTTCTCTCCCGGCTTTGCATCAAGATAAGCGGCCGGTGCCATCGCACTCGGTTCCTGAATATAATACACCCCCGCCGCGTGATACGGATGTTTACCGGGAGCATCTCCCTTTTCATAATAGAATCCATTCCTTTCCCACGCGACCGGTCTAAGCGTAAACGGAGACCTTAACACAAATGTATCACGATCCGCTTTCAGTGGATTTACCCGTAATGCCTGATACTGCTCCTTCTCATAACTCTGTATAAATGCCGGGTACTCATCCCCCAGCATCTTTTCCATTCTATCCAAAAATGCCTGTGGAAGCATGCTTTTCCTCCTGTCATACCTTTCTGATTTCATTATAATGTCCCGTTTTGCCGCCGACAAGCATTATCCCGGAATTTGTTTTTCGTTATTTTATACAAAATTATTAAAATTGACCAAGATTATGTGGATATTCCATCATAATATGGTAAAATACACTAAATACATCTGTACGGAGGCATAAATTGATAAAACGAAAATATATGCGTACTCGACAATTGAAACCGGGCATGAAATTGGATCATCCGGTTGTCGACCGCCTCGGTCGTAACCTGGTCGCACGCGGCGTGGAATTAGATGAATATATGATCGACTCGCTTGTTCAGATGGGCATCATGAGTGTTTATATTCAGGAGGGAGAAGAAGAGGAAGAAAATCCTGTTCTCCCTGCAAGTGCTGCAGCGGAGAAAAATATTGAAAAGCTCCGCACCGATGACCGCTCCAAAGTCACCCTCTCCGCAAGTGTCCGTGAGCGTGTAGCGCAGGGAATTCAATATGTATACAATAACACGAATTCCCCGGAGATGATAGAAGCCACCGATACGATTGCCACCGATCTGCTTTCCGCGATCAATGACAACGATGCAATTGCAATTGATATTTCCGCCCTCAAGACAAGTGATGAATATACATTCAAACACAGTGTTGATGTTGCTACCATCGCAATGATCGTTGCCAAACAACAGGGGCTCTCCCAGACACAAATCCATGAGATTGGGGTTACCGGCCTTCTTCACGATGTCGGCAAGACGAAAGTCCCTCTTGATATCCTCAACAAACCCGGTCGCCTCAATGATGCAGAATTCGCCGTTATGAAGCAGCATTCCGTTTACGGCTACCAGATCATTAAAGACCGACCTGAAGTTTCTCCTCCGATAGCGCTTGGCGTATTGCAGCATCATGAGAAAATTAATGGCTCCGGCTATCCTATGGGAGTCGGTGAGGACAAGATCTGCCCATATGCTAAAATCCTGGCCGTGGCAGATATCTACGACGCCTTAGTAACCGAACGCCCATATAAAGCGGCATACTCGCAGCGCGATGCCGTAGAGATGATCATGTCCATGACCATGGAGCTTGATATTACTGCGATGAAAAGTTTCCTGGAAAGTATGATCCTCTATCCGGTCGATAGCATCGTCGAACTGAGTAACGGCGAAAAAGCCCGTGTTGTCCGCAATATTCCGCATTATATTCTGCGCCCGACCGTTGTCGGATTGGAGAGTGGCAAGGTATACGAACTTGGCGAAGACTTAAATTGCGCAAATATCATCATTCTGTGAATTTAAACAAGATTTTATTTCATTAAAAAACACGTTAAACATCCTTCATTTAACGTATTTTTAATATTCAATATATGTTTTCGGGCAATCGCCCTATTCCGCTCCCTTTTACTCTGGAAGAAACTGTGTATAGATATCCGCATGATCATAAATACAGCGCCAGCTTGATGTGGATCCTGCGGTCACAACAAGATACTCCGTTCCGTTCTTGTCGATCGCCATACTTGCCGCACAGCTTCCGGACTGCGATACAAACCCGGTCTTGGCACAAAGTACTGTACTATGTGTCTCTTTATCCTCAATTCTTCGTAAAAACAGATTCGAGATACGAAGACCATCCGGATGCTGCTTCGTTTTCTCTGTCGTATAAATATGTTCGGAAAGCACCTGTCTGCACCATTCATTATCGGTTGCTGCTTTGAGAATAACTGCCATGTCATACGGAGTCGTGTAATGGTTCTCATCATATAAACCGACACAATTGGTAAAATGCGAAGTCTCGGACAATCCAAGCTCGTCCAGTTTCTCATTCATCATATCAACAAAAGCCTCATGTGAACCGGCCACATAATTAGCAAGCGATACTGCCGAATCTGCTCCGGACGGCAGGATCGTTCCATAGAACAGATCTCGTACCGTAATCGGCTCATCCAACTCAAATCCGGTATTGCTGCAATCATTGACATAACTGTAGTCGGCAACTTCCTTCGTCAGTTTTACCTTATCATCAAGCTGATCTTCCGAAATATGTTCTGCAGCAACCAAAACCGTCATTACCTTGGTCATAGAAGCTGGAACGATTCTCTCCCGTCCGCCTCTCTCGGCCAAAATTTCTCCGGTATCCGCATTAATCAGGATTCCATGCTGGCTTACAACCGAATCAGGAAAATCTGTTGTATCGTCCGTTTCATGTGCCTCAAAACTCCACGGTTCTTCCGTCGGCTCCTCCGATTCCGGCATCTGCGTCTGGGTTACAGTTTCTGTCTGCGGTTCAATTGCTCGCGGATCAACCTTGTTTTTCTGTTTCACCACGACCGCGATCAACACGATCACACTGATTGCCACAGCTGCACCGATCGCGCCATATCTGCGTATCTGCATACTGCGTTGCTTCTCCTCACGCATCTTCTCAGCACGCGCTTTGCGCGCCTTATGGAGTTCCTCCTCACGGGATTCCTCTTCTGTCAAAGTATCATATATCTCGTCGTTTTTCTTATCGTCACTCATTTTTCTTTTCCTTTTTATTTTCACAAGATATCCACATTATACCATATCCTGCCACACATTCATTAACAAATTCTGCATCATTTTAAAAATTTTAAAAATCTCTGCCGCTTCACGTTCGGCAGAGACTTTTCTTCATTACAATCCTAGATCAAATTATGCATTTTACAATAATGATAGATTCCGTCTATATCAAAAAAGCGATCTTGATCCGATCCATATTTACGCCTTTCTTACAAAAAATCCCGGAAGCCAAAGCTTCCGGGATAAATTTTCTGAAATATGTTCCAGCAGAGAAATTATCTCTTTGAGAACTGTGGTGCGCGACGAGCTGCTTTGAGACCGTATTTCTTACGCTCTTTCATACGTGGATCTCTTGTTAAGAATCCAGCAGACTTAAGTGTAGGTCTGTACTCAGCGTCTACCTGAAGTAATGCACGAGCGATACCGTGTCTGATTGCTCCGGCCTGTCCTGAATATCCGCCACCGCGAACGTTTACTAATACGTCAAACTTGTCAACTGTCTCAGTTGCAACTAATGGCTGACGAACAACAACCTTAAGTGTCTCAAGTCCTAAATACTCATCGATGTCTCTTTTATTGATTGTAATCTTTCCTGTTCCCGGTACTAAATATACTCTAGCAACAGATGATTTTCTTCTTCCTGTTCCGTAATACTTTGTAGTAGCCAATGTCATTTACCTCCCTCTGATTAGAATGTTAAAGCTTCTGGCTTCTGAGCTGCATGCTTGTGATCTGGTCCAGCGTATACAAATAACTTAGTATACATCTGACGTCCCAGCGGTCCCTTTGGGAGCATTCCCTTAACAGCGTACTCAATGACACGCTCCGGATGCTTGTTGAGCATCTCCTTAAGAGTTGTCTCCTTCATTCCTCCAACGTAATCAGAGTGACGGTAGTATACCTTCTGCTCTAACTTCTTACCAGTAACCTTGATCTTCTCAGCGTTCACAACGATTACATAATCACCGGTATCGATGTGTGGTGTGAAGATTGCTTTATTCTTTCCTCTTAATACCTTAGCAACTTCTGATGCTAAACGTCCTAATGTCTTACCTTCAGCGTCTACTACATACCATTTTCTGTCGATGGTAGCAGGACTAGCCATAAATGTTTTCATGGGTTTTCCTCCTTGATCATATTCCATAACTTCTGCGAACAACCTGAAGTCTCGTAATGTCCGGACGCTACTTCGTTGTTCTGCTTCTATATAGTTTAAATGCTCGCCGGGGCTTTGGCTTACATTTACGTACTATCACAGACTTACATATTATATTACCTGATGCGGCATCTGTCAACATTTTATTGCTTAATTTTCCTTATTTTTGTAAGGTTTTTGGCATTGCCCGCTACCTTTCCTCGTAGGCAAGCCCGATCATCGTCAGTCCATGTGCCGGAGCAGTCGGTCCCGCCGCGCCGCGGTCACACGCCGCCAGAATATCCCGGATTGCTTCAGGCTCCAGCTCACCGCAGCCAACCTTGATCAATGTACCGGCGATAATACGGACCATGTTATACAAAAAACCGTTCCCGGTGACGGAAATTGTGATAATATCATTCTCCCGTGTGACCTCACACCGATAGATAGTGCGCACGCTCGTCTGCGACTGTGCGTTCGCCGCACAGAAACTTTTAAAATCATGCTCCCCCACCAGATACTGTGCTGCCTGCTGCATGCGCGCGGCATCGAGCGGATGGTGGTAAAAATACGTATCGAGCCTTCTTGTCGGCATACGAAAACGCCGGTTTAAAATCCGATATTCGTAGGTCTTGCGACTCTTTGAAAAACGCGGATGAAAATCCTCATCCACCTCGCAGGAATCCTGCACGACAATATCTTCCGGAAGTCTCTGATTGAGAGCATAGCTGATCTTTTCCGCAGGCATCCTGGTATTCGTGTCAAAAATACACACATTGCCGAGCGAATGCACACCAGCATCCGTCCGGCTTGCACCGGTCACCTTAATCTCTTCCCCGAGAAGTGCCGACAGTGCTTCGTTTAATTTTTGTTCAATCGTGACTCCGTTCGGCTGAATCTGCCAGCCGCAGTAATTCGTGCCATCGTATGCAACGATCATTTTTACGCGCATTTCAGCTTGCTTCCTTTCATCTTCCGATTTATTAGGCGTTTGCGAAACTCCTGTGGCGGCGTGCTCCGGCTGGGCTGACCCG
>URQG01000110.1 GCA_900549895.1 uncultured Lachnobacterium sp. | reverse complement strand
CGGCAGCGTCAGATGTGTATAAGAGACAGGGCCATACCAAGGCTCAATACAGACAAACGGTGCGCTCGGATCCGCCGGTCTCCACACGCCAAACAAAGGGGCATGCATCTCCACCGTAAGATACACTTCTCCTTTTGCATTGCATAATGCAGCTTTTTTAATTCCCTGCTTTGCAAAGATCAATGCATCATTGTCAAACATATGCTCATCGATCCGGATTTTTCCGTCTTTCAGATCATAACTTTGTGTCTTATCGCCAACAAGATATCCATCGATCGTCTCACTCTCGATCGGGCCTGCAACATCAAACTTCAAATAACAATCGCTCTGCTTCTCCGTTTTATTGATCGGACAACAGAATGCAGGGTGTCCGCCGATTGCAAACGGCATCTCTTCATCCGACAGATTCTCCACATGCCAAAGCACATCCACCTTTGTACCGGTCAGACGGTATCCCAGCTTTAACGTAAAAACATATGGATACTTCGCATAGGTTTCCTCATTCGAATGCAGTACGAACCAGATTTCATTCTCCGTCTGTGATTCTAAAGTAAACTCCATATCACGGGCAAATCCATGTTGTCCCATGTCATAAGTCTTACCCTTCGTGTGGTACTGCTTACCGCTTACATTTCCTACAAGTGGGAACAAAACCGGTGAAGTTCTGCCCCAGTATTTCGGATCTGCACACCACATATATTCCGTCCCGGTTTCCTTTTTGACCAACGATTTCAGCTCCGCACCGTGCGAATCAATCTCGATGCGGATCTTATCATTTTCCAAACCATATCTTGCCATAGATAACTCCTCCTTATTTTCATCTCACTTGCTTTCTATTATAACAGACCTTGCGTTTTTTTCATCTGACGGTTGTACATTTTATACTTTTTTAAGGAGTTGTGTTACCCTCATTTGTTTCCAGATAATGATCCACATTGTCGATCGTGACCTTCTGATACGGAAGATAGACTTCGGTTAGATTTTCAAAATTGATCCCTTCCAATCCTTTTCCCGATACCGATGCAAATACGATAGCAGCCATCACCTTCGCCTGGCCTTCTTTATCATTGTAGACCGTTCCTGTAAGACGCCCATCCTTCACAGCCTCTAACGCTTCCTGCATACCATCAACCCCCAGTATCATCGGCATATTATCCTTTGTATATCCCATGATCCGGTAACTGTCCAATGCTCCCAAAGCCATATCATCATTATTGGACAGCACCAATTCAATCGTATTTCCATACTGCCTGATCAGCTGTTCCATTCGGTTCTGGGCCTGTGCACGCTTCCAGTTTGCGATCTCATAACTAAGCTTTTCCATCTTTATGCCTTTGGCAAGAATCGTCTCCACCGAGCTGTCCGTTCTTACAATTGCATCCTGATGCCCCATCTCGCCTTCCAAAACCACATACTGGATCTTTCCATCATGATTTTTGTCGATCGATTTGTCATTTAAAATAAGATCCGCTGCAATTTCTCCCTGCATCTGTCCCGACTGCCTCGCTTTTGCGCCAACATAATAAAGCTTATCCCATTGCATCATATCTTCCGCGACCGGTTCCCGGTTAAAGAAAATGATCGGAATATTTTTTTCTTTTGCACTATCTATAATTTCAGACGGGTCTGTGCGATCCACCAGATTAATGCACAAAATGTTACATCCCTCATCAATCATTTCTTTTACCTGATCGTTTTGTGTCCTCTGTGAGCCCACAGCATCCCGGACCGTCACCATAACATCATACGAATCGCCTTTTTGACTATTTAATTCATCCTTAAAACATTGGATCAGATTGCTGATAAAAAGATCTCCCTGATCGTAGCATGCAATCCCTACATAGATTTCGTTTTGATTGTCTGACTCAGAAGCTCCACAACCCATGATCAGGCAGCCGATTCCGATAACGGTCAGAATGGCAATACAAAGTCTGATTCTATTTTGTCTCATATCGTTTATCCCTCATTCAAGCAATTACTGGCTCATGCTAAAAAGCAATTCCTGATTACGCTCCGAAAACAATTCCGATCTGCGGATCACGGTATATTGCACCGTCTGATCCTCCATTTCCCGGATATCTCCATTCAGTTTCCGAACCACCTGTGTCATACACTGATACCCGGCTCCGAATTCATCCGGGACGACCAGACATTTGACGCTGCCATTGTCCAGATAATAGACCGATTCCGTAGAATTACCGATTCCATACACATCCGCTCCGTGAAGCTGGTTTTCTTTCGAACAGGTTCCGGCTTGTACCACACTCCGATCATCAAGCGTCAAAACGACATCCACCGGTTTTTGCTTCTCCAGAATGGTAAGACCATCCTCATTCAGATTGCCGGTAAGCTTCCAATCAATTTGTGCCCCCATACGTTCAAGCTCGCTGCAGACAACCCCCTTCTTCACATAAGTGACATCCGACGCCACATCGGACGAAAAGATACCGAAGGTTGTCCCACTGATATCTCCTCCATAGTCATCGATCACTTCCTGCACCAGCTGCTTCACAAGCGCAGCCGCATCTGCCTCAGTCGTTGCATATGCAGACTGGCTGCGATTATAACCGGCCGATGACCCGATCAGCATCACCGGTATCTTCGCAGATATCGTTTGCAAAAGTTTCTCGGAGTCTGCTCCCGGTATCGGTTTGACAATTACCGCATCTGCACCTTTTTTTATTGCGAACTGAATCATCGCCGTTTCATCTTCCATCGACGCAATATCATCCGTACTGATCACTACCATTTGAGCATCACAGTCCTCAGAAGCCATGCGAAGACCATATTTCAATGATGACCACTGACGGCTGTCCGAATCAGGAAGTACGACCGCGACTTTATAAAATTCCTTTTCTTTTTTCTGAAAAAGCATCGAACCGGCAAGCACAATGACAAGTATTCCAAGCACGATCTCCAGAATAATGTATTTCTTTGTTCCACTGTGTATATTCATACCTTATTCCTCAACTCTCCTGTCTGTTTCGTGTTCATGGATCTGCCGCCCCTTTTCAAAGTACTTCTGACGTTCCTCACTGAACAGTTCCGCCGGCATGCATATGGATACCGTTGTTCCCTCATCCAGTTCGCTTTCAATCTTTAATCCATACTCTTTTCCAAACAGAATCTGAACACGATTATTCACATTCACAAGACCGACTCCCGAACCCTTTTTGTGCACACGCCCCGTGTCCGTAAGAAGATCATCAATCTCATCCGGCGGAATGCCGATTCCGTTATCGGTCACAGAAAGAACCAGCATACCATTGTCCATTTTTCCGGAAACTCTAATTTCTCCACAATCTTCCATCCCACGGACTCCATAATTGATGGCATTCTCAAGGAGCGGCTGCAGCGATAATTTTACGGTACAATATTCATAGAGTGACGGATCCACATCGAACACGACAGAAAACTGGTTTTTGTAACGTGTCATCTGAATATTCATATAACTTTGTGCATGCTGAAGCTCATCTCTCACGCGAATAATCGTATGCCCCTTCGAGAGACTGATCCGAAACAGCTTCGCAAGCTGCGTGATCATAAACGAGGCTTCCTCATTTTTGCCGCCTTCTACCATCCATGTGATGGAATCTAACGTATTATACAAAAAATGCGGATTGATCTGGCTTTGAAGCGCATCCAGTTCGCTTTTGCGCCGCTCATTCTGCTGCCACACCACTTCTTTCATCAGTTCTGCATTCTGTTGATACGATTTTTGGATGGACTCTCCCAGATGGCGGATCTCCGTAGAACCTCCGATGTAGATTTGGGGCTCCCTGTCGGCTTCGTACTTTGTAACCGAATCATTCAATTTGCGAATCGGTCTTGAAATGCGAAGCGATACGATCCGGTTTATGCCCACAAGCATCATGACCATCAGAATACTCAGCATAATGATAAACTGTCTGGCATCGATCATTTCATCCGTAAAAGCAGAATACGGAACCACTCCGACCAATTTCCATCCGGTATATCCGATGGAGTTTACAAGTACCTTGCGATGCTCCCCCTGAAACCTTTCATCGTACACACCATCCTTTTTCTTTGCAGTCTCCAGATTGCTTTCGTTTACGATCTGTCTGGCAAGCTGCACCTGCTGCGGATGATAAATAATCTCGCCGTTGCTGTCGCACAGATAAAAATACTGTCCGTTACCGAGTGTATTAATCTGCCGCATCATCCGGGAAATACTTGAATAATCCATATCAACAAGAAGCACGCCAAGCTTTGCGATCTCTCCATTTGACATATCCACTGCGCGGCTGGAAGAAATAACCCAGTAATATCGTCTAGTTCCATCATCAAAGATATTTTGGATATGAGGTGTTGAAAAATGGATATTTTCCACCTCGCTTTCTGCATCAACGAACCACTGCTGCGACGTAACATTGGCATCCTCTTTCTGCGCCACAACCGGCTCTGCTGCAAGCAGCTCCCCATTGTTCTTATAGACAGCGATGCTTCGCAGCTTGTCTTTATTGGCCTCATAAAGCAGCTGCATCTGTTCCTTGACCTGTGCCAAATCCGTAACAAAATTGGTTTCCTTGATAATGTTGTAATATGCTGCATCCGATACCTGCCGCATATTGACCAGGTATTCTTCTATATTATCTTCCGTCTGTTCCATCAGCTTCGCTGTGCTGTTAACGCTCTCCTGTCGGGAAGCGGAAGAGAACAGGATATACATGACACTTCCCATGCATAAAACAATAGAAATAGAAATCAGTGAAAAAGCAATCATGATGGTTGTCTGAATTTCTCCCGGTTTCCATTTTTTTAAATGCTTCAATCGTTTTTTATTCAACCTTTGTATACTCCGATCTGTATTTCGATGGTGAAACCCCATATTGCCGCTTAAATACATAGCTAAAATAGTTAGGATCTGTATAACCTACACTCTGCGCGATCACGTAGCTTTTCTCCGTTGTCTCAATCAGAAGGCGGGCCGCCTTTCCCATACGATATTGTGTCAGATAGGCCACAAACGAGTCCCCTGTCTCTTTTTTGAACATACTCGAAAAGTAGGAATTGGATATCGCAAGCGCATCACAGATATCATCCAGTGATAAATCCTCCTTCTGATAATTATTGTGAACATATTCCTTTGCCTGCCGTATCATCGACTGCGCAGAACTGTCTCGTGCACTCTGGATTTTCTCATGCAGCCTGATACAGATTTCAAGCAGCCATTGTTTTAACACATCCTTTTCCATCGTGATCAGATTGGAGTACTCTGCGATCATTTCGCCGGCCTCCTCCCCCATACCGGCATCATTATTGACGGTAAAGCGATAAAGTGTACTGACCAGCTCCATTACCGTCACCTGATGCTCCTTTATGGATCTGGAATGTTCATAGATCTTATCCAGATAATTCTCAATTGCATCACCAATATCTTCCGTTGTTCCGAGACGTATCATCTTAAGAACCTGCGCCAGTTCCGATTCACTGTCGGTCACTGAGATTTCTGCTTTCTGCGGAATGATCTCCCGAATATTGATGGCGCGTTCCCCACCGTAAAGCACCCGGTAGGATACTGCCTCTTTTGCACTGTTGTATGACTGCGGCAGATCTATGATATTCTGACAGATCTGCCCGATTCCGATCGTCACAACCGCCCCCATAATACGATACATATATTTACAGAACCGGTCACATTCATCCGTGAGTTCCGGGATCTCGCTCTCCTCCTGAATCTGTACGATCATCAGGGTATTGTCCAGGTAGGTAAAACTGCTTGCATTCCATTTTTCTGCCAGCTGCTCCCTTACCTGCTTGTCGACCGACACTCTGAGCAGCCGGACGTCCATATCTTTTGGGGCTTTGGATGCCGAAGTATGCACAACCAGGCAGCAAAAAAGCGGACCGTCAAACGAGATCTGGAAGTTTTCCATATATCCGGCAAGCTCGTCCTCATGGATTTTACCCTCGATCAAAGTCGAATAAAAATTTGCCTGAAACAACGGAAGGGAATGCATATAATATTCCTGCAGGACCGCCACGTTTTTCTTTTCGTCGATCTCCTGATCCATCTTCTTCTTGAGTTTTCGGAATACATTGGTCAATTCACCCGCATTCAAAGGCTTTAACACATACTCCTCAATTTCTAAGTGAACCGCTTCTCTCGCATACTCAAATTCATCGAATCCGGTAAAAAGCAGCACGTGTGTCGTCGGGTATTTCTGCCTGATATTGCTGCACAGCTCCATTCCATCCATGTATGGCATACGAATATCCGTCATCACCACATCCGGCTGGTTTTCTTCCATGATTTCCAGCGCCTTGATTCCGTTGTTCGCATGCCCGATAACGGAAAATCCCAGCTCTTCCCACGGAATCTTATGCATGATCACCTGAATAACTTCTTCCTCATCATCTACAAGAAGTAATGTATATTGATTCATCCTTTTTCCCCACTTATTTTTGTTTTATTAGGCGTTTGCGAAACTCCTGTGGCGGCGTGCTCCGGCTGGGCTGACCCGGTGG
>URQG01000109.1 GCA_900549895.1 uncultured Lachnobacterium sp. | reverse complement strand
TCGGCAGCGTCAGATGTGTATAAGAGACAGTTCTTCAACTGCTCCATGTGAAACGCGCGGCACTGCGCCTGATACTTCTTGACCGCCCACTCCGGACATCCCGCCTTCGGCGCAATGTCACGGTTGGAAAATCCCTGATTTGTCATCGCCTTCACGACCATCAGTCGCTGAAACTGATTTGTGATCAGATAGAGGATGCGCATCGGCGCCTCCTTGAGCGCCAGCAGATCATAATAGAGATCAAGCGCCTTTTTCTGCTGATGAGCAGCCACCGCATCCACCATGTCAAAAATTTTGTTCTCTGTCTGCTCCGTTGTGATCGCCTCAACATCATTTACGTCGATGAATTCTTTCTCCAGCGTGTAGCAGAGAAGCTTCTCCAGTTCCCGGTCGATATTCTCCATATCATTTCCTGTCTTTCGGATAAAAAGCGCATAGGCATCTCCCGTAATATTTTTTCCGTTCCTGCGGATACGTCCGTTCACCCAGCGCATCAGAGTTTCATCGGTCTGTCTGACAAATTCCACAGCGCTTCCGATCTTGTTGACCGCCTTGTACATCTTCGTCTTCTTATCGACGTCCTTCTCGACAAAGATAAAATATGTGGATTCCGGCACAGACGCCATATAATCGGCAAGTTCTTCCGCGCTCTTCTTAAAAAGCCCGCTCTCCTCGATCAGGATCACTCTGCGGTCCGCAAAGAAAGGCAGTGTCTCCGCCAGATCGATGATTTCCTTCTGGTTAATATCCGCACCTTCAAAGGCAGAGAAATTCATCGTGTCATCCTCTGCAACCATCGCTTTTTTCAATTTATCACGATACTGGCGGATCAGATACTGCTCCTCGCCATACAGCAGATACGCCTGCTTGAATTCGCCTGCCTTAATATCGTTGTCAATCGTCTTCATCGTTCCATTCCGTCCTTCTATTTACTCGCCCTCTTATTATATCCGCTTTTCGGGACACAGACAACCTAATTCGTGTAGTCTATCATCACCATCTATCGATCCACGATGCATTCCATCTCATAATAAAAAATACAGGCATGGATAGTCTCCACGCCTGCACCCTTTCCTATACTTACTTGATTGTTGCACTGTCGGTCTTACTCCAGCCGGCCCACTTTCCGTTCGCATAGCCGTTTTCCTCATACGATGCGGTCAAACGAAGAAATGACGCGTGGTGTTATTTTACTAGTGAATGTAGAATTTCACCACCTAACTCTGTGTTGAATCAACCGATTCGGTTTCCGTGCTCTCCTCCTGCTGTACCATTGTGTCCGGTTTCTTAGAAAATGCATCCTTTAATGTGGAATCCGCAAGATAAATCTTATCGTCGCCACTTATCTTGATGTAATATTCCTGAAGCATTTCATTGTAATCACCGATATCAATGGTCGTCGTTTCATTGCCGCAAGTTACCGTAATGGTATTTTGTGGCTGATCAAGACCATAATCTGCTATCGAATCGTAATCATCAATCGCTTCCGCAGCCGTAATCTTCTTCAAATTGCCAAGAAGTGTTGCGATACTGTCTGCATCCATTTTTAGTGAAGTATCATTCTCACAGGTCCATGTATCTTTGTTCTTTGTATAAGAATAAGTTGTACCATCTGCGATATAAGAGAATGCATCCACATCATCCGGATCAATAACAGTCAGATTTACCTGCCCCTGTGTTTCGCTGTCCTTATCGCGCTGTTCCTGCTGCTTTGCATACCGGGTGGCAAGAAAATACGCCACGATGCAAAGCAGAAGAATCACAACGATAACAAGCATCTGTATTTTCTGCTTTTTCATTTATTTCTTTCTCCTTACCACAAAAATCACAATGCCGCAAACGATCAATATGATTGGAATAATAATTGCGAACAAAAGTCCTAACAGGATCGTATAAATTGCGGATACCGTCAGCTTTCCAAGGGTATATTCTTTCTCTGGAATTACACTTGCAGCAAGCTTTGTCTCTCCGATCAATTTTGTTGTCACATCATCAAAAAGTGTTGCATTATTGGATGTAAGCTGGCTCGCATCATCACTGAAAATATACGGGCTGCCAAATACAACAATCTGCGTTGTATTGTCGTCCACTGTCTGCTCTACAGCCAGACCTACAGAGAACGGTCCTTTGTCATCACCGTCTTCAAATGCATAATCACTCATATTATTCGGATCATTTTTTGCAACCGACTGGTCTGTCGTATCCATCAATGACGTATATGTGATCTTGTCGCTGTCTTCACTGTCCGATTCCGTATCACTGTCACTATTTGAATCCGGGTAAGTGATACCGAGCGTTGCCGGAACATAAACATAATTTCCGCCAATATTCGTTGTATAATCTCCACTGTTTACTTCCGGGAGAAGGTAGAATGGTCCGCCCATCTTATAATAATGCTGCGCATCATTTTCAGAGACCACTCCCTTGGTGAACTGCACATTATAAGTCTCAAGGATCGAATCAAAATTCGGCATATCGGTGTCCGTATAAGAACCAATGATAATTGCCTTACCTCCTGCTTTCAGATAATCAATGACTTTCTTGGCATCCGCCTCATTAAAATCCTTCTGCGGCGCATTAATGATAATTGCCGAAGCATCATCCGGAACGCTCTCCTCATTGAGAAGTTCAATGCTGGACAACGACATGTTTGCCTTTTCTACAGCGGTCTGGAATTCACTTCCGAGTGTACCCTCATCATGTCCCGTAATCTGATAGATTACCGGCAGATCATCCGCTTCCATCGTTACATATTCAATAGCCGATGTAAGCTGTCCCTCTGCATCAAAGCCAACCAGATCATTTGTATAAGAATAGCTTGAGTAATCCATATTGGACTCATAATGATAGATGTCATAATAATCAATGACCTTGGAACGTTTACCGCTCACTACAATCAAACTGTTCTGTGCCGGTGCCGTATCGGTATAATCCTGATAGAAATACGGTTTGGTGGAAGGATTGACATACTCCACACGGATGTGCTTTGACAAATCCTCGTACCTCTTCAGCACTTTGTCAATCTGATCATCCTTCTTTGCCTCCGATGCCAAAGCATAGATTGTAACGTCATCCGAAAGCTTTTTCATTGCCTTCTTTGTATCGCTCGTGATTGAATAGAGCTTTGAATATGAGCAGTCGATGGATGTTGTCTTTGTCGGCAGTGCACAGACTACAAGGTTGACCACTACCGTCAAAGCCATCGCAACCGCGATAAACGATACGGAAAATACACCGGTTGAAAAAGTCTTTCTGCTGATGCTCCAACGACGCTTCTGAATCGACTGTACTGTCAGGAAATTCAGGATTGCGATCACAGATACATAATATACGATTGAGGTAATATCCAGACATCCGCCCGAGAACTTATCGTACGGCGTATACAGATCCAGACATCCAAGAATCTTTGTGAGCAGATTTCCGCTAGATGATATCAAATTGGTGATACCATTCATCATATAACTGAGAAACAGTACTGCAAATGTAAGCACTGCTGCGATCACCTGACTCTCAGTAAGTGCCGAAATAAACATGCCGACTGCGATACTCGCACATCCATACAACCAGAATGCAAGGATTGCAATATAACTCTCCCCCATCGGTACAGTTCCGAATGCACGAAGGATCAGAGGTGACACAGCAAAAATAGCAATATCAATCGTAAATACCGCTACCATTGCAAGATACTTTCCGAATACGACTTTGCCAATGGATACCGGTGCGGTCAGCGTCAGCTGATCCGTCTTATTCTTGCGATCCTCCGCAAAGCTCCGCATCGTAAGAATCGGCACAGCAATCAGTAAAATAAATGTGATTGCACTCAAACTATACTGAATATACGGATAACCCTGCATCAGGTTATACACATAAAAATATAATCCATATACCGCTAAAAGCGCAGCAACAAAAAGCCAGCCGATCACGCTTTGGAAGTACGCCTTAAACTCTCTTTTAAATATTGCAAACATTACTGGTTGCCTCCTTCCTGCGTAATCTGAAGGAATACATCCTCCAGTGACTTCGTCACGGTCCGCATCTCAAGCACCGGGATATGATTCTCCGCCATCAGTCGGAATACTTCCTCTCTTATATCGTTTCCGCTCTTCGCACGGACAAGAATGCTGCCTTCCTTGGCATCTTTCAGATCCGCATGATCGACATACTCGATCTTCTCGAGAAGTGCTTTGGCCCGATCTGCCTCACTTCTGACGGTCAGTTCAATCTCCTGTGCTCCGGACATCTGATCCAACAGATTTTCCGTAGAATCACTTGCCACAAGCTTGCCTTTGGAAATAATAAAAACGTGGTCACAGACCGCACTGATTTCTGTTAAGATGTGGGAACTTAAAATAACGGTATGTTTTTCTCCCAGTTTTTTGATGAGATCACGAATCTCAATGATCTGTTTCGGATCGAGTCCGACCGTAGGCTCATCCAGTATAATAATCTCCGGATAACCCAGGATTGCCTGTGCAAAGCCGACTCGCTGACGATAGCCTTTCGAAAGATTACGTATCATACGATTCTTTACGTCGAGGATTCCGGTCGTCTCCATTGCCTCTTCCACATAACGCTTACGCAAACTCTTCTGCAGCTTCTTTAACTCTGCAACGAAATTCAGATACTCCAGTACCGTCATGTCCGCATACAAAGGCGGAATCTCCGGAAGGTATCCCACACATTTCTTTGCCTCTTCCGGCTCCTTAAAGATATCGTGGCCGTTGATCGTCACGGTTCCGCTCGTTGCCCCCAGATATCCGGTAATAATGTTCATTGTTGTAGATTTTCCGGCACCATTCGGTCCCAAAAATCCATAAATTTTTCCAGGTTCCACCGTAAGCGACAAATGATCCACCGCTACATGTTCACCATACTTTTTCACAAGGTTGTCAATCTCAATCAATGTGAAAACCTCCTTTTTCTGATTCGTGTCCCATTCCTGTATCCAGGGACTTCAGCACTCCATACAATATAGTCTATGTTTATCTCATGTGTAAATTATGGTGAAATTGTGTTAATTTTGTGAACATTGTCATGAGGAGGGGCCCACCGCAGGTGGGAGGAGTCCTGATGACCATCCGATTTGCACCTGAATTTATTCTCAACAAAAAAACTCCCTCACTGTATGCACAGTGAAGGAGTCCTTCAATCACTTTACTTTGATAACGGAGACTCACGATAGATGATATCGTCACGTCCCGGTCCGTTGGATACCATTGTGATCGGATATCCAATCTCATTCTCGATAAATTCAACATACTTACGGCAGTTCTCCGGAAGATCCTCGTACTTCTTGATTCCGCGGATATCACATTTCCATCCCGGCAGCTTCTTAAATACCGGCTTTGCCTTCTCTAACTGGCAGGTAACAGGGAAGTCGGTTGTAACCTCTCCGTCGATATCATAACCAACACATACCGGAATCTCATCGAGATAGCCAAGTACATCAAGAACCGTGAATGCCACATCCGTTGTACCCTGCATACGGCATCCGTACTTGCTGGCAACACAGTCGAACCATCCCATTCTTCTCGGACGTCCTGTTGTTGCACCGAACTCTCCACCGTCTCCGCCGCGACGACGAAGCTCATCTGCCTCATCTCCGAAGATCTCGCTGACGAATGCGCCGGCACCTACTGCAGAAGAATATGCCTTACATACGGTAACGATCTGCTTGATCTCATATGGTGGAAGTCCTGCTCCGATTGCACCGTAAGCGGCCAATGTGGATGAGGATGTAACCATAGGATAGATTCCGTGATCCGGGTCCTTTAATGTTCCAAGCTGTCCCTCAAGAAGGATTGTCTTGCCTTCCTTAAGTGCCTTATCAAGATATAAAGATACATCGCATACGTATGGCGCGATCATATCGCGGTACTCATGTAATGTATTTAATAACTCGTCTGTGTCGATGAGCGGCTTGTGATACAGATGCTCAAGAATTACGTTCTTCTGCTCAGCCACACGGACAACCTTCTCTTTTAACAGATCTTCATCGAATAACTCGCTGACCTGGAAACCAATCTTGGCATATTTATCTGAATAGAAAGGAGCAATACCAGACTTTGTGGAACCGAATGACTTACCGCCAAGACGCTCCTCCTCGTACTGGTCAAATAAAATATGATATGGCATTACGATCTGCGCACGATTCGATACAAGAATCTTAGGCATCGGCACATCTCTGTTGGTGATCGACTTAATCTCATTGAACAACACCGGAATATTGAGTGCCACACCATTACCGATAATACTGGTTGTGTGATTATAGAATACTCCGGACGGAAGTGTGTGTAATGCAAACTTACCATAATCGTTTACGATCGTGTGTCCTGCATTTGCACCTCCCTGAAAACGTACAATGATGTCGGCCTGCTTTGCCAGCATGTCTGTAATCTTGCCTTTACCTTCGTCGCCCCAGTTAGCGCCAACCACTGCTTTAACCATCTTTTTATTTCCTCCTGTTTGTGTCTGCTAGTATCTTGCGTTATTACGCAACAAAACGGACAGGTCGTAAAAACCCATCCGTTTTTACTTTCTGATTATAATGGATTCTTCCCGAGATGTAAACTCATTATT
>URQG01000108.1 GCA_900549895.1 uncultured Lachnobacterium sp. | reverse complement strand
GCACCGGTTCTACTGTCTGGGTTTGAGTCTGTGTGCTTTCCTGCGCAGGCTCCGTCTTTATATTTTTCTTAAATAACATAACTTTTTCCTCTTAATAATAGAAAACTTGACACATCTTTGAACATCAGCCCATTCCAAATCGGCTACGCCGATGGGCTGACGCATGCGATACATCACAGATGTACCGCATGCATCAACCAATTGCAAATGTCAGTTCTGCGGAGCAGGCTAACTTTCCGTTGACACAGGCAACCGCCTTACCCACACCGATCGGTCCCTTAACCTTGATGATTTCCGTCTCAAGTTCGAGCGTATCGCCCGGTACGACCTTCTGCTTAAATTTTGCCTGATTGATGCCTGCAAAGTATGCCGTCTTTCCCTTCCACTCCGGCTGCGACAGGATCGCTACCGCACCCGTCTGCGCCAAAGCCTCAATGATCAGTACCCCCGGCATCACCGGGTTTCCCGGAAAGTGTCCGGCAAAATACGGCTCATTATATGTCACATTCTTCTTTGCCACGGCGCGCACGCCAGGCTCTAATTCCTCCACGGTATCGATCAGCAGAAACGGCTGTCGATGCGGCAGGATTTCCATAATTTCCTGTGTTGTCATAATATCCTCCATGGAACTACGCCTGATACTTACGAATTAAGATACTTGCATTATGTCCGCCAAAGCCAAGAGAATTGGACAGCGCGTATGGTACATCCTCGTTGTACGCTTCCTTACAGTAATTGAGATCGATCTCCTCATCCGGAGTCTCATATCCGGCTGTCTTGTGGATGTATCCTTCCTCGATTTCTTTGACACATGTAATGAATTCCACGGCTCCGGCCGCACCTAAAAGATGACCGATCATCGACTTGGTCGAGTTGATCTTCATGTCCTTCGCATGCTCGCCGAATGCAAGCTTGATGGCACGTGTCTCAAACAGATCATTGTGATGGGTTGCCGTACCGTGCGCATTAATATAGGTGATCTCGTTCTTGTCCACACCGGCATCTTCTACCGCATTTAACATTGCGCGGGCAGCACCCGATCCATCCTCAAGCGGGGAAGTGATGTGGTATGCATCTGCGGAACATCCGTATCCGACAACTTCCGCGTAGATCTTTGCGCCTCTTGCCTTGGCATGCTCAAGTTCCTCGAGTACAACCACTCCTGCACCTTCACCGAGTACGAATCCGCTTCGATTCTTGTCAAAAGGCAGAGAACATTTCTCAGGGTCCGTTGACGGAGAAAGTGCGGTAAGTGCTGCGAATCCTGCGATTGCAGTCGGGCATACACTGCCTTCCGTTCCTCCGGTCACCATGACATCCGCCTCACCGTACTGAATGCTTCGGAATGCCTCTCCGATATTGTTGGTACCGGTCGCACAGGCCGTCACATCGTTGATGGTTTTACCTTTCAGGCCGAACTGGATCGATACATTTCCGCAAGCCATGTTGGAGATCATCAGTGGAACGAAGATCGGATTGACCCTTCCCGGACCTTTTTCTACAAGCTTGGTGTACTCACGCTCGATTGCCTGAAGACTTCCGACTCCGGAACCGACTGCGGTACCGACACGGTACGGATCTTCCTTTGTCATATCAAGTCCTGCATCCTCGATGGCTTCTCTTGCTGCGGCTACCGCATACTGGGAGAACAGCTCCATTCTCTTGGCAGCCTTAAAATCCATGTATTCTTTGCCTACAAAACCTTTGACCTCTGCCGCCATATGTGCCTTGTATTCACTGGAGTCAAAGCGTGTAATCTCACCGAATCCAAGCTTACCTTCCTTTACTCCGTCCCAAAATTCTTCTACACTTAAACCGATCGGCGTGATCGCGCCCATACCGGTCACAACAACTCTTCTGCTCATGCCTTTTCCTTTCTCGTTACTGCTCACACAAACTTTATGTTTTCTATCTATAACCTAGATTGCCATGCCTCCATCAACCGACAGCACCTGACCGGTGATATAATCTGCTGCATCCGATGCAAGAAATGCCACTGCTTTTGCGATATCTTTCGGCTTCCCGGTACGTCCGAGCGGAATCTGGTCCGTCAGTCCGGCCTTCACACTGTCCGATAATGCATCCGTCATATCGGTTTCCACAAATCCCGGAGCAACCGCATTCACATTGATACCGCGGCTTGCAAGTTCTCTTGCCACAGCCTTGGTCAAACCGATGATACCTGCTTTGCTCGCAGAGTAATTTGCCTGTCCAGCGTTGCCGAGGATTCCGGATACAGATGAAATATTTATGATTTTTCCGGCACGCTGCTTTAAGAAATAGCGTGACAAATGGCGGATCGTGTTAAAGCATCCTTTAAGGTTTGTATCGATGACTGCATCGAAATCTTCCTCGCTCATCTTCATCAGCAGTCCGTCTCTTGTGATTCCGGCATTGTTTACCAGAATATCGATGTGTGCATAACTCTTAATGAGATCGGCAGTCATACCCGCACAAGCCTTGTAGTCCGCCACGTTGCACTGGTAAGCGACGGCATCGCCGCCCGCTTCCTTGATCTCTGCGACCGTCTGCTCCGCAGCTGCTTTTGATCCATTGTAATTAACGATGACGAAAGCTCCATTTGCTGCAAGTTCCATCGCGATCGCCTTGCCAATTCCTTTTCCCGCACCCGTGACGAGCGCATTCCTACCGGTTAACATAGTTTACGAAATCCTCCATCTTATCGATATTGCATGTAGTAACATCGCGGTTGATCTTTCTCATAAATCCGGAGAGCGAACGTCCCGGTCCGATCTCTACAAACTCATCCGCTCCGTCTGCGATCAGACGCTCGATCGTCTGCTGCCAGTGAACGGATGAAGATACCTGACGCACCAGAAGATCCTTCACTTTGGTCGGGTCGGTTACATAATCCGCATTCACATTGGCAAGATACGGTGTTGTAATCTCACCGATCGTAACGTCTTTTAATGCCTCGCCTAATTTCTCACCGGCTCCGCAAAGCAGTTGCGAATGGAACGGTCCACTGACCTTGAGCGGAACCACACGCTTTGCGCCGGCTTCCTTTAACGCATCGCCCGCAACACTTACCGCATCCGCGGTTCCTGTGATTACGATCTGTCCCGGACAGTTGTAATTAGCAACCGATACGACAGCCGCCGCATTGCCTGCGCCACGCAGTTCACTCTGCGTTTTCTCACAGGTCCGTGCGATCACATCTGCGTCCAGTCCCAGGATGGCAGACATCGCACCGCCCGTCGGATAGGCTTCCTGCATATAGATACCGCGTTTTCTGACAACAGCGAACGCATCCTTCATGCTCATCGCACCGGATGCGATCAGGGCTCCGTACTCGCCGAGGCTTAAGCCCGCCGTCACATCACAGTGGATGCCCTCCTCCTTAAGTGCTGCATAGATGGCAGCCTCGGTTGTCAGCATACAGATCTGTGTGTATTCCGTAATATTTAACTTATCGTTCTCCTCAAAACAGAGTGCCGCAACATCAAGTCCGGTCACATCGGCGGCCAGCTCATAGACTGCTTTCGACTCCGCTCTGTTGTCGTAAAACTCTTTTCCCATTCCGACATATTGGGATCCCTGTCCCGGGAACATAAATACTCTCTTCATTTCTGCCTCCATATTAATCCACGATATTCGGGATCAGCTTATGTGCATCTGTCATGATCTCCTGAATGATCTCGGCGCAGCTTTCCTTCTTGTGAACGAGTCCTGCGGACTGTCCTGCCATCACGCTGCCGTACATCACATCACCTTCGACAACCGCCTTGCGCAAAGCGCCAAGTGTCAGCTGTTCCAGATCATCCAGACTTGCACCGTCTTTTTCCATCTGCAGATACTGGCGTGTCATCTTGTTGCGGATCACACGGATCGGATGTCCGGTCGACATACCGGTCACTTCCGAATCAATGTCTTTCGCCTTGATCACACGATCCTTATAATTTTCATGAACGATCGATTCATTTGCTACCACAAATCTCGTTCCCATCTGCACCGCTTCCGCACCGAGCATCAATGCTGCCGCAAATCCACGTCCGTCCGCGATACCACCGGCAGCGATCACCGGAATCGATACCGCATCAACCACCTGCGGGACCAGTGTCATCGTTGTCTGTGAACCGATGTGTCCGCCGGACTCGGTTCCTTCCGCAACCACCGCATCCGCGCCGCCGCGCTCCATCAGTTTGGCAAGCGCCACACTTGCGACAACCGGAATCACTTTAATTCCGGCATCTTTCCACATCTGCATATATTTTGCCGGATTTCCGGCGCCGGTCGTAACAACCTTAACATTTTCCTCTACGAGCACCTTGGCGATCTCATCCGCTTCCGGATTCATCAGCATCAGATTCACGCCAAACGGCTTGTCGGTTTCTTTCTTTGCCGCCTGAATCTGCTCACGCACCCAGGATGCCGGAGCACCACCGGCTCCTATAATGCCAAGACCGCCAGCGTTTGATACTGCGCTGGCGAGCTCGTGAGTGGCTACCCAGGCCATACCGCCCTGGATGATCGGATAGGTAATTCCAAGAAGTTCCGTCACTCTTGTCTTCATTTTTATGCCTCTACACCTTTATCTTCCAGATACTTGATTACATCACCTACCGTTAAGATCTTCTCTAAATCTTCAGAAGGAATTTCTACTCCGTACTCCTCCTCAAGTGACATTACAAGCTCGAACAGATCTAAAGAATCTGCCTCAAGGTCCTCCTTGAATCTTGATTCAGCAGTAATGCCTGCTGCGTCTACGTTTAACTGATCTGCAATAATCTCTTTTAACTTCTCTAACATGGTGTAATCTCCTTTTTTCCTGTAAAATTTGTTTGCCGATCAAATTGTTTGATTGGCAAATCGTTTGATAGGCAAAGTATATTTCAAAATAGTTTGATTGTCAAGATATTTTTTTCAAAGGCTTCAACTGACCAACTTTTCTGTATTTTTCTTGACTTGAACCTCAAGGTACGGCTTATAATAATATAAATATCATAGGTTGGTTCTTCCTATAGGAGGATCCGAGTGAAAGGAGTGGAACAATGAAAAAAATACTGACATTATCTCTGGCTGCACTGATGGCATTTTCTGCACCTGCAAATGCTGTATTCGCAGCACCGGCTACAAAAGTGGAAGCTGCATCGGTAAATTTGAAAGCAGCAGCAGCGGCAACCGCGGTCTCGACAGCAGAGGATTTAAAGGCGATGGAGAGCAATCCGTCAGGGAATTATTATCTTGCAAAGGATATCAAATTGCCCTCAGATTTCCAGCTGTTTGGGGACAGAGATCATCCATTTAAAGGACAGCTTGATGGTAAAGGGCACAAGCTGACCGGTTATACTTACAAGACCTCAAGCTGGGCTGAGAATGCAGGTATTTTCGGATATGCGAGCGGTGCCGTATTTAAAAATATCTCTGTTACCGGTGTAGATATTAATCTTCAGGATGGTGGAACGATAGGAACATTGGTATGCAGCGCTACGAACTGTACCTTTGATCAGATCAAAACCTCCGGAAAGATCTCCGTCAAGGGGGAAGCTGCTTATATTGGCGGAATCGTACATGCGAATGATGAGAAGGCAGTGATAAAGAATTGTGTGAATGCTATCAATATCACAGTGGATGCCAGAGGAACAGCAGATAGCTCACCTTCCTGCGATGTCGGAGGAATCACAAGGATTGCATCCGGCAGTTCATCAAAGTCACTATTACAGAATTGTACCAATAAAGGAACGATCAAGATCACTTATAAGCCGAGTGACGAATGGGGCGGAAGTGAATTTACAATATCCGGTGTAGCAAATTCCTTTTATGGGAAAAAAGTAGTTAAAAACTGTAAAAACACCGGAGCAATCACCTGTACGATTGAAAAGGCAGCAGAAGGATTCGGGACAAACGCGAATATCGCCGGTGTCATAGGAGAGAGCAATAGTGGAATCGATTCCTGCTCGAATACCGGTAAGATCACCTTGAACGCGAATGTATCAAATATGACCGGAATCGATGTAGCAGGCGTGGTCGGTGATACGACCCATATAGGAACAAAGATGGTAAAATCCTTCAATACAGGAGCCATTACAGTGACAGCAAATGCACCGCGCAGCGCCGTTGTAGGAGGTGTGGCAGTCATCGTCAATGATATCACACAGTCCTATAATAAGGGAAGAGTCACTGTGAATGTGAAGTCCGGCGGCGATGCAGCTGTAGGTGGTCTGGCAGGACAGGCAACCGCAAATGTACAGAATTGCTACAATACCGGTGCGGTATCCCTGTCAGCGAAAAAATTGTCATATGTTGGTGGACTGGTTGGAAGTGCATCCGTATATGATGAGTTTATCAAATCCAATTATTCAACCGGAAAGGTGACAGGTTCTTCTAAGAAGGTATTCAAGGGAGAAGTGCTCGGTTACTATACAGGTTCTTATGATGCACGAAAACGAAATGTTTTTGACAATTACTATACAGGTTCCGGCAAAGCTTACGGAGGACAGGACTTTGATTGGAAACCTTATATCGGTACTGCGAAAAAGGTTTCTTCCATTACAGCCGGTAATTGTTCAAAATTAAGTTCAAAGCTTTGGACATATTCAAGCTGTCTCTTATACACATCTGACGCTGCCGA
>URQG01000107.1 GCA_900549895.1 uncultured Lachnobacterium sp. | reverse complement strand
ACGAGATTACTACGCGTCTCGTGGGCTCGGAGATGTGTATAAGAGACAGTGTCAGAAACATGATGCAATAGACCACCAGATTGCATGCAATGTCACTTGCCCCGATCATCACCATAGGAAGACGGAGTTCATCCGGATAGAATCTCTTCTGAAGCATTCCGTTGATATATCCGATATACATATAAAGTAAAGCATACACGCCAAGATAAAAACCAAAAAATATGTCGACAAGCAGACCGCAAAAAAAGCCTATCCAAAGACCTTCTTTTTTCCCGCGCATCAGTCCGAACGCCGATACCACGATAATAAGAAGATTCGGTGCGATGTTTGCAAATGTGAGTACCTGAAACACGGTTGTCTGTAACAGAAAACAGATTGTAATAATCAAAAAAAGTACAATTTTTCTACGCATGGAACACTCCTGTTAATTCTGGGTATCCTGTACATCTTCCGTCGAGGATGTCTGCCCCTTGCCCGTATTTTTAATCTCCGTGATAACAAGGACTTCCTGAAGATGCTGGAAATCAACAACCGGTGTGATATAACCGGATTTGGTCAGGTTGTTTGGGTTATCTTCAATGCTGTAAATATAACCAATCAAAAGTCCCTGCTGATATTGATCGGAAACATAAGAAGTAACAACAGGATCTCCTTGTTTTACCTTATTATTTTCATCACGTAATTCGGTAAAAGGCAGGACTTTGTCCTTATTCATGGACATCAGACTGCCGGATACATTAAAATTATCTTTTGTTGTCAGGACCATTGCACTGACATTACTTGAATCATCAATAATGCTTCGCACTTTTGCATAATTTGGTCCGACATCCGTCACGATACCGACAAGACCGCTTCCGGCAAGTACATTCATACCTTTGGCAATTCCCTGCTTGCTTCCTTTGTCAATCGTAAATGTTGAGAACCAGTTTGTCCCGTCCATAGCGATCACATGAGCTGCAATCTTATCGAAATCGGCATATTGGTCGTCAAGATCAAGAAGCTGACGATAATTGTCAAGATCATACTGCTCTAATTTTGTTTTGTTAAGCTGCGTGGTCAGATCATCAATCTGCGATTTCAACTCCTTGTTTTCAGCCAAAACCTCCCCCAGAGTCTTAAAATCGTTGGCCTTGGAAGAAAGCCATGAGCCTGCGTTATTAATTCCTTCCTGCATCGGGACAAACACATATCCGGCGATCGAGTTAAGCGGCCCGCCCGAAATATTAAGCACGAGGCTTGTAAAAATCGCCACAACACATACTCCCGAAAGAATCATTAACAGATATTTACTTGATAATCGTTTCTTTTTATTACGAAAATTGCGAAATTTCTTCATGGATCCCTCTATTTTAAGTTATTATTCTTCATCGTAAACGGTAATCTCTTATATTTGGAATCGGTTGCAATCTTAGCTAATCCGCGGACTGCAGTCTCCTCCGGATCATCACATGCATTCACCTTAATATTTGTGATTTCGGTAAACAACTGATCAAGGTTTTGAATCTTAGATCCGCCTCCGGTAATATAAATTCCTGCATGTATAATATCCTTTGCAAGTTCCGGCGGAGTTTTCTCTAAAATCATTTTGATCGAGCTGCAGATTGCCTCTAAGTTGGCTCGAGTCGCTTCGTATACAATTTCAGCGCTGATTTCACGCTCAACAGGAAGACCGCTGACTACATCCAGACCAACTACAACCATTGTCTCTGTTCTTCCCGGAAGTCCGCTTCCAAGCTGTTCCTTTAAAGCCATAGCCGTCTTTTTTCCAATCACCAGATTAAATTCTCTTCGGATATAGCTGATAATCGATTCATCCAGACGGTTCGAACCAAAATGCATAAGATCACTAAGGACAAGACCACCCAGAGAAATTACGGAAATTTCGATGGTATCGGCCCCCATATCAACGACCATGACACCAGTCGGTTCGTTGACATCAATTCCAAGCCCGACAGCATCCGCCAGCGGCTTTTCACAGAGCATCACGTTTTTCGGGCGTGACTTGCTCTTATAGAACAGCTCAAAGAAAGCACGCTTTTCAACATCTGTAATATCTGTCGGTACAGCAACAAGAAACTCAGCGTTTTTCGTTTTTCCTTTCATGCGCTTCTCGATAAACTCAAAGATCATCATCTGTAAAAAATTATAATCCGCAATCACACCGGATGACAGCGGGAACACAACATTGATTGATTCCGGTGCTTTCTCATACATAGCATATGCTTCATCACCGTATGCATACATCTGATTTTTGTTGATTAAAGCGATCGTATTTTTCTCTGTAATAAATTTGCCGCTTGCTTTACTGAAAACTTTGAAATTGCATGTTCCGAAATCAATTCCGTAAATATTGTTGTTCATTTTCCTCTCCCTTTTCTTATGTTTCCAATCTATGATTTTCTCTAAAACTATAATACCGGTTATCTCCGATCACAATGTGATCCGCAAGCGTCAGACCAAGGAGCTGGGCACCTTGTGCAATACGTTCGGTAAACGCAACATCTTCTTCGCTTGGAGAAGGATCACCACTCGGATGATTGTGAAGAATTACCATCATCACCGCATTCTTAAGCAACGCTTTACGAAACAGTTCCATCGGGGAAACATACGCAAACGAAAGACTTCCGCTTGAAATCTGTTCCTCCCCGAGGTAATTGCATTTGGCATCGAAAAAAGCTCCTTTGAACACTTCTACACGGCGATGTCGCATATCTTCCATAAAATATTCGGCGATCGTCTTCGGATTATTCATCTGAAGCTGATACCCACGCCTTGTACGGGCAATGCGGCACGACAATTCCGCTACCGCCTTAAGCTGTATCGCTTTCACCGGTCCGATTCCTTTTTGCTCTGTCAGTTCCTTGTAGGACAGTTCATACAGATTAAGCAAATTTCCCTGACATCTGGATAAAAGATTTCTCGCCAAATCAAGGGAAGTAAAATCTTTCGTCCCGGTCTTTAGAATGATTGCAAGAAGCTCGGCATCCGACAGTGCCTCCGCTCCCAATGCAAGAAAACGTTCGTATGGTCTCTCTGATTCCGGTAAATTTTTCAGATTCATGTGGTTCATTATCTTCCCTTCCACTCTCCCAGAGTATTAAGGAAATCCACATAATTGTTCAGAAAACATACTTCCCGAACAGTTATAATATTTTAGCACACCTAATCAATATTAACAAGATTGCGCTCATAAAGTTTTTGTAAAGACATAAGGATACCAAGCTTTGCGTGGTACCAGGTAAGTCCACCCTGAAAATAGATCGCGTACGGCGGTTTGACCGGTCCATCGGCAGAAAGTTCGATCGATGATCCCTGCACGAATGCACCGGCAGCCATAATAACATCACTGTCATATCCCGGCATCGCCCATGGTTCCGGAGTTACATAACTGTCCACCGGAGCCGCGGCCTGAATACCTTCACAGAAAGCAATCATCGCATCTTTATTGCCAAACTCAACTGCCTGAATGATATCATGACGGCTTTCTGTTCCATTTGGAACGACCTTAAAACCAAGCTTTTCATAAATATTGGCAGCGAAGATTGCACCTTTTAACGCGCCGCTGACAACCGTCGGTGCCAAGAACAGTCCCTGATAGAAGGACTGGATAACGCCGAGAGAAGCTCCGACTTCCTTTCCAAGTCCCGGAGAAGTCAAGCGGTATGCCGCATTTTCCACGCATTCTTTCTTTCCGACAATGTATCCGCCGATCGGTGCAAGTCCGCCGCCCGGATTCTTAATTAATGATCCAACGATCATGTCCGCCCCAACCTGAAGCGGTTCACGCTCTTCGACAAACTCACCGTAACAATTGTCAACCATACAGATGACATCCGGCTTAATGTTTTTTATAAAAGCAATCAGCTCACCGATCCGTTCAACCGAAAGTGTCGGGCGTGTTGCATAACCCTTGGAACGCTGGATGGTAACAAGACGTGTCCGCTCGTTGATGGCTTTTTTAATTCCGTCATAATCAAAGCTTCCATCCGCAAGAAGATCCACCTGCGCGTATGTGATTCCGTACTCTGCAAGAGATCCCTTCGATGGGCGGATACCGATGACTTCTTCCAATGTGTCGTATGGTTTTCCGACCGGTGATAACAGTTCATCCCCCGGACGCAGGTTTGACATAAGTGCGAGCGCCAAAGCGTGCGTTCCACATGTAATCTGCGGGCGAACAAGCGCGTCCTCTCCGCCGAAGCAGTCCGCATAGACTTTTTCAAGCGTGTCTCTTCCCATGTCATTATATCCGTATCCGCTTGAGATATTGAAACATTCCGCACTCACGCGGTTCTTCTGCATCGCAGCGATCACCTTCATCTGATTCAGTTCCGCTCTCATATCGATCTCCTTGAATCGCTCCTTCAGTTTCGCCTCGATTTTCTCGCCAAACTCATAAACCTTCGGGTCAATGCCCAGTTCCTTATATTTATTCTCCAATAACTGATTCATCACAGATTCCTTTCTCTTGTAACATACGGCACATGTCCGTTAATATTCGTTGATCATTATATTGATAAGCAGATTTGTCAAGCCAGATGACATCCCGTTCCCTGCGAAACCATGTGAGCTGACGCTTGGCAAAATGCCTTGTTTCCCTTTTGATAATATACACGGCTTCTTCTAATGAACATTCTCCATTCAGATAACTTAACAGTTCCTTGTACCCAAGCCCCTGCATAGAGACCATGTCCTTGTGATAGCCCATATCGTAGAGTTTCTTTACTTCATCCACAAGGCCTTTTTTCATCATCAGATCCACGCGGTAGTCGATGCGATCATACAAGTGCTTACGATCGTCCGTCAATACAAAGTATGCAAAATTGTACGGTGATACCTTCTGATGTTCCTGTTCGTTGTGTGCCGAAATCGGCTGTCCGGTCATGCGGTAGTATTCAAGTGCACGGATCACACGCTTCGTATTGTTTGCATGAATCGTCTTATAAGATACCGGGTCAATCTCCTTCAGCTTTTCGTGAAGAGCCTCTGCACCATATTCGGCCGCATAATCCGCCATCTCCTTGCGGAATGCCTCATCACTGTCCTGATGGGTAAAATCGATATCATAAAGGAGCGCCTGAATATAAAAACCGGTTCCTCCCGCAACGATCGGGATCTGGCCGTTTGCATAGATCTCTTTCAAGGCATCCTTTGCCATCTGCTGAAAACGCACAATATTAAATTCATCGGACGGATCCAGCTCATCAATAAGATAATGCTTTACGCCCTCCATCTCATCCGGCATAATCTTTGCAGAGCCAATGTCCATGTATTTGTAGACCTGCATCGAATCTGCGGAAATAATCGCGCCGTTGATACGCTTGGCAAGCCGGATTGAGAGTTCCGTCTTACCGACCGCAGTGGGACCGGCTAAGATCACAAGTGGTTTCATTACACAATCCTCTTAAATTTCTTTTCAATTTCATATTTTGACATCGCAATGATCGTCGGTCTGCCGTGCGGGCAGTTGAACGGATGATCGAGTGTCAGAAGTTCCTCAATCAAAGCATCGATCTCCGGAAGGCTGAGCGCATCATTTCCTTTGACCGCTGCCTTACACGACATCGATGCAACTTTCTCCATGATCAGATCCGGAGTCTCTCGTCCGGTCAGGTTGGAAAAATCGTCCAGCATTTCGATAAAGAGATCCTTCATATCAATGGAAAACAGATTATCCGGAACAGCAGAGATCATATATTCTCTTCCGCCGAAATTCTCAATTTCATAGCCAAGCCGCTGGATATCCTCCCGATAGCGCTCCAGCATCTCCTGCTCCTTGGCATCCAGACTGAGCACGATCGGCGGGCTGATTGCCTGCGATGTGTATTCTTTTTCCTTCAGGCGCGCCATTGTGCGCTCATAGAGCACTTTCTCGTGAGCAGCATGCTGATCAATAATGTAGAGTTTATCTTCATATTCAATCAGCCAATATGTTTGAAAAAGCTGACCGATGATGCGGTGCTTCTTTCTGGCATCCTTTGTCAGAAAATCCGGTGCCATATGTTCGAGTGTCATCTGTTCGGTATGTTCGAGCGGCGGCTCAATCGTTGACGTTGATGATTCCGGCAATTGTTGACTCACATTCGGAGTCTCCGGTAATGACACCTCCGGAACCTCAGACTTCGATTTCGGAAACTCGTTAAGCCCCATCACCTTCGTCTCGCCAACCGGAATGATCTTCACGCCTGAGTCTGCCATATGTCCGGTTTTGCCCTCGGAAAAAGTATTTGTGTTCTCCCTTGCGATAACCGGCTCCGGTGCCACAGGCTTATAAGAAGACGTTGCAACATGGTTCTTATTTTGAATCTCGTTAATTCTTCGTTTCTCAAAAGGCTCCGGAATTGATTCCTTATAGACGCGTTTGACCGCACTCTCCGCTTTTTTCTCATCAACCGGGACATCCGGGATCAGCTCCCGGTGTGAAAGCACGCCGTAGAGTGCATCGCACAACTGCTTGTAGATTTCCTGATTGTTTCCAAAACGCAGCTCCATCTTTGTAGGATGGACATTGACATCGAGTGTCTCGCTCGGGAACGTAAAATACAGTACCGTAAACGGATACTGGTGCTGCATCAGAAAGTTCTTGTACCTGTCTCTTATACACATCTGACGCTGCCGACGATCTTACGCG
>URQG01000106.1 GCA_900549895.1 uncultured Lachnobacterium sp. | reverse complement strand
TAACAAGAAGAAATATACATGTAATATTAGTGTGGTAGAGGACATGAAGGCGGACGATTTCAATTTCTGTCAAGAGGGTGATGACCAGCTCTATAGTTATATTGAATGGTGCGAGGCAGGTGGAAATACATCTGCGTATCTTGAAGACCTGGGCCTGAATGAGAAAAATAACCGTGGAATTAAAGCCGGAAGTACCTACAAGCAGGTAATTGCAAAATATGGCGATAATTCTAATTTTGAAGCAATTGATAGTCAGGATAGATTCGCATCTTCCATTGAAACGAGTACACCGATTGTTTATACGCATACATACTACTATGAAGCGGAAAGCGGACGATCATATAACAAGACCTTTTATTACGATAAAGGGAAAAAGGTGGTTGCATGTCTTTTATGGTGGTAAATATATTCGCTTAATTTCATGCGTGGAGCTATTATAATGGATAAACAGGTACAGAACAAAAGTTCGATTTTGTTCTGTACTTTTTTTTTATAGTTTGCTATAATCAAGAAATCAAGAAGGAGAGTACAGATGGATCATTTTAAGCTGGTATCCAAATACAAGCCGACCGGCGATCAGCCGCAGGCAATTGAACAATTGGTTAAAGGATTTAAAGAAGGCAATCAGTTCGAGACACTTCTCGGCGTGACCGGTTCCGGTAAGACGTTTACGATGGCGAACGTCATTCAAGCGCTGAATAAGCCGACTTTGATCATTTCACATAATAAGACGCTTGCCGGGCAGCTATATGGGGAAATGAAGGAATTTTTCCCGGAAAATGCGGTAGAATACTTTGTATCCTACTACGACTATTATCAGCCGGAGGCCTATGTGCCACAGTCGGATACTTATATTGCAAAAGATTCGGCGGTCAATGATGAGATTGATAAGCTGCGACTTTCGGCGACCGCAGCTTTGACAGAACGAAAGGATGTTATTGTTGTAGCTTCTGTTTCATGCATTTATGGACTGGGCAGTCCGGACGAGTGGGAAGGCATGAGTGTGTCGTTGCGCCCTGGAATGGAAAAGGATCGTGATGATGTTGTCCGGGCATTGATTGACATGCAGTATACAAGAAATGATATGGACTTTAAGCGTGGTACGTTTCGGGTTCACGGTGATGTTCTGGAAGTATTCCCGGCAAACAGTTCGGATACAGCAATAAGAGTTGAGTTTTTTGGTGATGAGATCGATCGTATTACGGAAATTGATGTGTTAACAGGAGAGATCCGATGTACATTAGAGCATACCATGATATTTCCAGCTTCCCATTATGTCGTATCGCAGGAGAAGATCAATAAGGCTTGTGATAACATCGAGGTGGAATTAAAGGATCGTGTTGAATATTTTAAGAGAAATGATAAGTTGATCGAAGCACAGAGGATTGCGGAACGAACAAACTTCGACGTTGAGATGATGCGGGAAACAGGATTTTGTTCGGGGATTGAGAATTATACAAGGCATTTGAACTTCGCAAAGCCGGGTGAACCTCCAATGACGCTCATTGACTTCTTCCCGGATGATTTCCTGCTTATCGTGGATGAGTCACACATTTCCATTCCGCAGATCCGCGGTATGTATGCGGGCGACCGTTCCCGCAAGCAGACTTTGGTGGATTATGGCTTTCGTCTGCCGTCTGCATTGGACAACCGACCGCTCAATTTTGAAGAATTTGAGAGTAAGATTGATCAGATGCTTTTTGTCTCCGCTACACCGAATGTGTATGAGCAGGAACATGAGCTGATGCGCGTGGAACAGATCATAAGGCCGACGGGACTTCTTGATCCGGAGATTTCGGTTCGACCGGTTGAGGGGCAGATTGATGATCTCATCGGTGAAGTAAATAAGGAGACGGCGAACCATCACAAGGTGCTCATCACAACGCTGACAAAGCGCATGGCGGAAGATCTGACACAGTATATGAGCGAGATTGGTATCCGTGTGAAGTATCTGCATTCCGATATCGATACATTGGAGCGCGCGGAGATTATTCGTGATCTGCGACTGGATGTATTTGATGTGCTGGTTGGTATCAATCTGCTGAGAGAGGGACTTGATATTCCGGAGATCACACTTGTCGCAATCTTAGATGCGGATAAGGAAGGCTTCCTTCGTTCCGAGACCTCACTCATCCAGACGATCGGACGTGCCGCCCGAAACAGTGAGGGACACGTTATTATGTATGCGGATAAGATTACGGACTCGATGCGCGTTGCCATCGAGGAGACGGAGCGTCGACGCAAGATCCAGCAGGAATACAATGAGGAACATGGAATTACACCGACAACGATCCAAAAGTCGGTGCGTGATCTGATCGCGATCTCGAAGAAGGTTGCGGCGGAGGAGATGGAATTCACGAAGGATCCGGAGTCTATGAGCCACAAGGAATTGGAAAAACTGATCGCCGATATCCAGAAGAAGATGCAGAAAGCGGCAACGGAGCTAAACTTCGAGGCAGCAGCAGAATACAGGGACAAGATGATTTCACTCAAGAATATGTTGCGTGATTTATCAGAGACCTGAAAGAGAAAGGAAAATTTGGAATGGCTAAGAAACAAAGAAAATACATTAAGATCCGTGGCGCGAGCGAGCACAATTTGAAATGCATTGATATAGATATTCCAAGAGACGAATTTGTTGTACTGACCGGACTGTCCGGATCGGGCAAGTCATCACTTGCCTTCGATACGATCTATGCGGAGGGACAGCGCCGCTATATGGAGTCGCTTTCTTCCTATGCAAGACAGTTCTTAGGCCAGATGGAGAAACCAAATGTAGAGTCGATCGAGGGGCTGCCGCCTGCCATTTCCATTGATCAGAAATCAACGAACCGTAATCCTCGCTCAACGGTCGGAACCGTGACGGAAATCTATGATTATTTTCGTCTGCTCTATGCGAGAATCGGTATTCCGCATTGCCCGAAGTGCGGACGCGCGATCGAGAAACAGACGATCGATCAGATGGTTGATGCAGTCATGAAGCTGCCGGAACGAACCAGAATTCAGATACTTGCACCGGTTGTGCGTGGGCGTAAGGGTGAGCATCAGAAGCTTTTTGAAAAGGCGAAGAAGAGCGGATATGTCCGTGTGATCGTGGATGGCAATATGTACGATCTGTCGGAGGAGATTCCGATGGACAAGAACATCAAGCACAATATTGATATTGTGGTTGACCGGCTTGTGATCAAGCCGGGAATCGAGAAGCGTCTGACCGACTCTCTGGAGAATGTGTTTGATCTGTCGGAAGGGAATGCAATCGTTGACGTAGTAGATGGTGAGCAGATGAACTTCTCACAGAATTTTGCATGTCCGGACTGTGGAATCAGTGTGGATGAAGTAGAGCCGAGAAGTTTCTCGTTCAATAATCCGTTCGGAGCGTGCCCGGTATGTTACGGACTCGGATACAAGATGGAGTTTGATGAGAATCTGATGATCCCGGATAAGAATCTGTCGCTATCGGAAGGTGCGATCCAGGTAATGGGGTGGCAGTCCAGCACGGATCCGTCCAGCTACACCTATGCGACGCTTCGGGCTTTATCGGAGGGGTACGGATTCTCGCTGGATACGCCGTACAAGGATCTGCCGGATGAAATCCGCCATATGCTGATCCATGGAGGAGACGGACGCATCCTTAAGGTTCATTACAAGGGGCAGCGTGGCGAGGGCGTCTATGACCTGAACTGGGAGGGTCTGATCCGTAACGTGGAGCGCAGATACCGGGAGACCGGTTCGGATACGATGAAGCAGGAGTATGAGCAGTTCATGCGCATTACGCCTTGTGCGGAGTGTCACGGGCAGAGATTAAAGAAGAGTTCACTTGCCGTAACGGTATGTGATAAGAATATTTATGAGATGACCGACATGTCGGTCAAGGATTTGGTTCAGTTCTTAGATAGTATGGAACTGACACAGCAGCAACACTTTATCGGAGACCAGATTTTAAAGGAAATCCGTTCGCGTGTCGGTTTCTTGCAGGAGGTAGGACTGGAGTACCTGACTCTGACGCGTGCGACCGGAACACTTTCCGGTGGAGAGGCACAGAGAATTCGTTTGGCAACCCAGATCGGCTCAGGACTGGTCGGCGTTGCATACATTCTGGATGAGCCGAGTATCGGTCTGCACCAGAGGGATAACGATAAACTGCTTCGGGCATTGATGAACCTCAAGGATCTGGGAAACACCCTGATCGTTGTGGAGCATGATGAGGATACGATGCGTGCCGCGGATTACATTGTGGATATCGGCCCGGCGGCCGGCGTGCATGGTGGAGAAGTTGTTGCAGCCGGTACGGCAGCAGAAATCATGAAGTGTAAGAAGTCCATTACAGGAGACTATTTAAGCGGAAGAAAGAAGATTCCGGTGCCTTCGGAGCGAAGAAAGCCGACCGGATACATTACGATCAAGGGTGCAAGAGAGAATAATTTAAAGAATATTGATGTGGATATTCCACTGGGCATCATGACCTGTATTACCGGAGTATCCGGATCGGGAAAGAGTTCCCTGACAAATGAGATCTTGTATAAGCACCTTGCAAAGACTTTGAACCGTGCGAGATGCATCGCCGGAGATCATGACGATATTCTGGGCCTTGAGCAATTGGATAAGATCATTGATATCGATCAGTCACCGATCGGACGTACACCGCGCTCCAATCCTGCAACGTATACCGGTGTGTTTGATATGATCCGAGATCTGTTTGCTGCTACACCGGATGCCAAGGCGCGCGGATACAAGAAGGGACGATTCAGTTTTAATGTCAAGGGTGGACGATGTGAGGCATGCAGCGGAGACGGAATTCTTAAAATTGAGATGCACTTTCTCCCGGATGTGTATGTACCGTGTGAAGTATGTGGCGGTAAGCGGTACAATCGTGAGACTCTTGAAGTCAAATACAAAGGCAAAAGCATCTATGATGTGCTGGATATGACCGTGGAGGAGGCGCTGGAATTCTTTAAGAATGTACCGACCATCCACCGGAAGATCCAGACTCTGTATGATGTGGGACTGTCTTATATTAAGCTTGGACAGCCATCTACGGAATTATCCGGAGGCGAGGCGCAGCGTATCAAGCTGGCAACGGAACTCTCTAAGCGGGGCACCGGCAAGACCATCTATGTGCTGGACGAGCCGACGACCGGACTGCATTTTGCGGATGTCCATAAGCTTGTGGAGATCCTGCGCAAACTGTCGGACGGAGGCAACACGGTTGTAGTGATTGAACACAATCTTGATGTCATCAAGACGGCAGATTATATCATCGATATGGGACCGGAAGGCGGAGACGGCGGCGGAACCGTGATCGCTAAGGGAACGCCGGAGGAAGTCTGTCAGGTACCGGAATCTTATACGGGACAATTTCTTGCTCCGTATTTATCCTAAAGATTCCTGCGCCGGATGTTGCAGAAACGTTGACATTCGGCGCAATATCTGCTATGGTTGCCATAGACCACACCTTTTAGATCATGAATCTTTGTTTTCGTTTCTATTAATTATGCCCATGGATATGGGTATTCATTATGAGAGAAAAGGTGAATGAAATGTATCGAGTAGGAATTGATTTAGGCGGAACCAATATTAAAGTAGGAATCGTGGATGAGAAACAGAATCTGATCCGACAGTCCTTTGCACCGACGGATGCAAAGCGGCCGGCAGAATCTGTAATCCGTGATATGGCAGATCTGGTTAGGAAGCTGTTGGCAGAAGAATCCTTGTCCGTGGAGGACATTCAGGGAGTCGGCATCGGCTGCGCAGGAACCATTGATGCAAAGCATGGTACGGTTCCGTATTCCAACAATCTTGCATGGATTGATGTCCCGCTTGCAGATCTTATGCACAAATTCTTGGAGTCGGATTGTCCGATTCGTGTTTCCAATGATGCAAACTGTGCAGCACTTGGGGAATCCAAGGCTGGTGCAGCCAAAGGAATTGATAATGTTGTTTTGCTTACGCTTGGCACCGGAGTTGGTGGCGGCGTTATTATTGATGGCAGAATTTTTGAAGGTGCGCATGCCGGAGGCGCAGAGCTTGGACATACTTCATTGATCATGGGAGGCAGACTTTGCACCTGTGGACGAAGAGGCTGTGTGGAAAGTTACGTATCCGCCAATGGATTGATCCGAAGCGCGCAGGAAGCTGCAAAGGAGAATCCGCAGTCTCTGCTGAATCGTATGTGTGGGGACGATTTAAATCAGATGAACGGAAAGATTCCGTTTGATGCCATGCAGCAACAGGATGATACCGCGGAGACGGTCGTCAACCAGTATATTGATTATCTTACAGAAACCATTGCTAATTTTGTGAACCTGTTTCGCCCGGATATGGTATTGCTTTCCGGTGGCGTCTGCAATCAGGGGGAGAAACTGACTAACCCGGTAAACGAAAAGCTTGCAAAGCTTTGTTTTGCCGGTGATCGTGCGTTTGTTCCGCCGGTTCAGTGCGCGACATTGGGAAATCTTGCCGGAATTATCGGGGCGGCAAATCTTTTAAATCCCTAATATACAATGAAATAAGGGCATTGTGCAACTTTATAATCTCATCGCGTCTGATACGATGGGGTTATATTGTGCTATGCAAAAATAGTGCAGCATGGTAGTTTCTTGCACTATGTAACACAAAGTTGCACAATAATTTGCGCTGTCTCTTATACACATCTG
>URQG01000105.1 GCA_900549895.1 uncultured Lachnobacterium sp. | reverse complement strand
ACTACGCGTCTCGTGGGCTCGGAGATGTGTATAAGAGACAGGGACAAAAGACAGGGGGTAATGGCTATGAGAAAATTATGGAAATGGATTAGTTGTATTAGTTTGGGACTCATGATGGTGGGATGCGGTACGCAGACCACTCCTGAAATCATTATGCCGGATCAGCCGATGACATCATCCGTTACAGAACAGACGGGAAGTGCGGACGCGGACGTACAGCAGGACGAAACTGAGAAAACTTCATCAGGAACAAATTATAAAGTATATCTGATCACGATGGATCTGACAGACAGTTATTGGCAGTCGATTGATAAAGGCTGTCAGGAGGCGGTCAGTGAACTTGGCAACGTGACATACAAATGGATCGGACCGGATTCTCACGATGATGCGCTGCAGAGTGCCTGCGTGGATCAGGCAGTAGAGGATGGAGCCAATGCGATATTGATTGCGGCCAATAGCGCGGATGGAGTCAATGACAGCTTGAAGAAAGCTGCAGACGCAGGCTGCAAGATTGTTTATGTGGACAGTGCGGCAAGCTACGATTGTGTCACAGCACTGGCAACGGACAATGAGAAAGCCGGACAGACAGCAGGTGAGACGATGCTTGAGACTTTGAAGAATAACGGAGCGGAGAGCGGAACTATCGGAATCATGGGTGTCACAAAAGATACAGCATCCTGTGTTGCAAGAGAAAAGGGATTCCGGGAAGCATTTGAGGGAACGGATTTCACACTTGCGGATACGGTTTATATGGAGGATGATGCACAGAAGGTAGCGGATGCGGTTACACAGGGCATGAATGACGGCTATGTCGGTTTCTTCGGCTGTAACGAGGGAACCACCGTCGCAATCGGAAATACCATCAAAGAGTCTGGTGCACAGAGCAACATTGTCGGCTTTGATACATCCGACGATGTTCTGGCTTTGGTTTCAGAAGGTATCATTTATGCAACAATGGAACAGAAGCCACAGGCGATGGGACATGACGGACTGACAATCGCAATTCAGGCATTGGAAGGATCTTATACAGACACCAATACCAAGACGGATACCGGTGTAACGGTTATTACCAAAGAGTCGATGTAAGGAGGAGACGCGATGAAGATTGGATTCCGATTTAAGCAGAAAATGCTGACTCTGTGTTGCGTCCCGATGATACTTCTTACCGTATTTTCGATGATACTTGGTCTGGCACAGTTCAAGGACGGAATGTACAAGGAGACCAAAAGCAGTCTCTATTCGAGCGCAATCGCAGCACTCAATTTATACCAGAGTCAGGGTTATGGAGATTATGCATTAAAAAGTGATGGAGATGTCTGGCGTGGAAAGAATTTTGATGTGTCGACGGAGACATCGGTTGTAGACGGTCTCAAAGAAAAGACGGGTGTTGACATTACATTCTTTTTCAAGGACACTGCGGTCATGACCTCGATTAAAAATGATAAGGATCAGCGATGGATCGGTATGCAGGCAGGAGAGAACATCAAAACCTATACCCTGCAGCAGGGCGCGGAACTGTGGTACAAGAACATTGAGATCGATCATAAAATGTGTCATGCCTATATTATTCCAATCACACAGTCCAGTGACGGAAGTGTGATCGGAGCAATGATGGCTTCGCAGTCGGCAGAGACATTTCAGCATATGATAAAGCGTTTTATTATGGTAAGCGTAGCAGTGTCATTTGTAATTCTGCTGGCCGTCATCCTCTTTATCTTCGTATACATAGGTTCACTGACCAAGGTATTGCATGATGTGCGGAGAGTGCTACTGAGAGTTTCTATGGGAGATCTCTCGGATGACCGTCTGATCCGTATCAAGCGGTCGGATGAATTTGGGGAACTTGCGCAGGGTACAGAGAAACTCAGAGTCAAGATCGATGAACTGTTATCGGAGACGAAACGAGGCACGGAGACACTGAAACAGGCCGTAGAGCATCTGAATGCGACCTCGGAGCGGGTGGCAGCTGCGGCAAAGGAAACAAGCCTGAATATTGATCAGATCAGTACGACAGCAAATACGCAGAAAGCAGAGACGAGAAATGCAACGGAGGATGTGGAGACAACGAACTCCGCAATCAATCTGATGCTGGATCATATCAGCGATATTAATAAGCTGTCAATCGATATGGAGAGTTCGTCAAGAGAGAGTCAGAATATTCTTGAGGAACTTCTGCTTAGCAGTCGCAATTCCCAGGAGACTGTAAAGGATATCAGCCAGCAGGTGATGGTGACAAACGAGTCGGTACAGCAGATCAAGAGCGTCACAGAATATATTACCGATATTGCGGAGGAGACGAATTTGCTTGCACTCAACGCCAGCATTGAGGCTGCACGTGCAGGTGAGGCAGGAAGAGGATTTGCAGTTGTTGCGGAACAGATCCAGAAGCTTGCGGAGCAGTCAAACAATTCTGCAGCAAAGATCGGACAGAATATCCGTGAACTGGTTGTCAAGACAGAGGGCATTGTTCAGGCGATGGACATCATTGAGGACACGCTAAAGAAGCAGGAAGAAAGCGTGGATAAGACCAAGAAGATCTTTGACGAACTGAATGAGAGTATTCTCAATGTCAACCATAAAGAATCCGAGATGCAGAAGAATATTGCTGACATGAATCAGGCAAAGGAGAATGTATCCAATATTATCCAGCAGATTGCGGAAGCTGCGGAGGACAGCGCTTTCGTATCGGCAAATGCGGAGACCATGACCGGACAGATGACAGAGGAGATGCAGGGACTTACCACTCTGATAGAGAATCTGACGGATGTTGCCAACAAACTGAGTGAGAATCTTGAATTGTTTTTAGCATAGAAGAAAGCCGCAGTATATCAGCAGGTGATACGCTGCGGCTATTCTTTTGCCTTAGGATCACATAGAAAGCAATATCGTAAAAATACCACCCTAAAGATAAAAAATCCCCACTTTATGAGATGCACGAAGTTCTTATAATAAAATTATAAAACAAAGCATTCATGAAAATAAAACAAAGGCGGTGGTAAAAGTCATGAACGAAGTAATCGTCTCTATGGAGAATATTACGAAAACATTTCCGGGTGTAAAAGCTCTGGATAATGTACAGTTTCATTTACGGGCCGGCACGGTAGAAGCATTACTTGGGGAAAACGGAGCCGGAAAATCAACATTGATGAAGATCCTCAGCGGAGTCTACACAAGAGATAGCGGAGATCTTGAAATATTTGGACAGCAGTATGGAAATCTGAATCCGAAGACAGCACAACAGGCTGGTGTGGCAATCATCCATCAGGAATTAAACATGTGTAAGCATCTGACTGTTGCGGAGAACATGTTTCTTGGTCGGGAGAAGCGAAACGGATTTGCACTTAAGAATGCACAGATGGAGGCAGAAGCCAGAGAGATTCTCGGAAGCCTCGGAATGGACATCAATCCGAAGCAGATGGTCGGTGAACTTTCCGTCGCAAAGCAGCAGATGATCGAAATTGCAAAAGCACTTTCCATCAATGCAAAGATCCTGATCATGGATGAGCCGACATCCGCGTTGACTTCCAAGGAGATTGATGATCTCTTTAAGATCATTCATCAATTGAAAGCATCCGGACACGGAATTGTATATATTTCACACAGACTTGAGGAACTGCAGCATATCACGGATCATGTGACGATTATGCGTGATGGTCAGTACATCACGGAAGGAGACTTCAAAGATTTCACTATGGATCAGATCATCCAGAATATGGTTGGACGAGAGATCAAAGAGAAATTCCCGAGAGTGGAGTGCAAGAAGGGAAAGAAGATCTTCGAAGTGAAGAATCTGAATGCAGGAAGACTGGTGAGGGATATCAACTTTTCCCTGTATGAGGGTGAAATCGTAGGAATTGCAGGACTGATGGGTGCCGGACGAACGGAAACAACCCGTGCAATCTTCGGTGCGGATCCAAAGGAGTCCGGAGAGATTTGTCTCGATGGACATGAGGTCAAAATCGAGAAGCCGATGGATGCAATTAAAGCAGGAATCGTACTTGCACCAGAAGATCGAAAGAAAGATGGTTTATGTACCAAATTGAGTATTCGTCAGAATCTGGAACTTCCGAATCTTGATCTTGTCTGCAACAAGCTTGGCGTGATCAATAAAGCAAAGGACAACGAATTGTGCGACAAGGCAGTAAAGAACCTGATGATCAAGGTCGCGAATCTGAATTCCAACGCAGACACATTGTCCGGAGGAAATCAGCAGAAGGTTGTAGTCGGAAAGTGGCTGGCAAGAAATTCAAGAGTTGTAATTTTCGATGAGCCGACAAGAGGAATCGATGTCGGAGCTAAAGTTGAAATCTACAATCTTATGAACCAGCTCAAGCAGCAGGGAATTGCAGTTATGTTTGTTTCTTCCGAGATGCCGGAGGTTATGGGCGTTGCGGATCGTATATTGATCATGTGTGACGGAAGAATCACGGGAGAGGTTATGGCAAAGGACGTAACCCAGAACCAGATCCTGGAATATGCAACTGCTTTTGAAAATAAAATGGCGAAGAAAAGTGCCGGAGAGGAATAGATGCAATGAGTACGAAAAATAGTAAATTGAAACAAATTATAGAAATTCGCGGTATGGGCGCGTCGATTACAGCTTTTGTGGCTTTGATCATTATCTATGTAGTATTTGGAATTATCAATCCGAGTGTATTTTCGTTACAGAATAACATGAACCTGTTACGTGCCATGTCGATCTTCTTACTGGTTGGTATCGGACAGAGTTTTGTAATGATCACCGGAAACATTGATCTGTCGCTTGGATCCGTTGTCGGAATGAGTGCAATGATTTCCGCAACACTTATGGTAAAAGGCGTTTCGCCGATCCTTGCCATCATTGTTACGATTTTATGCGCATTGGTGATTGGTGTTGTCAACGGTATTCTGGTTGGAAAATTTAAGCTTCCTCCATTTATCGCAACACTTGGAACTATGTTCGTTGCCCGCGGTATTGCCTATATGATCAATGGTAACCGTAACACCGACAATATCGGAAAAGTGATCGGAACGGACAGCGCAAAGAGATTTCAGGATTTCTTCTACTATGGAAAGTTTTTAGGTGTGTATTCCACATTCTGGATCGCATTAGTGATTTTCATTATTTTCTTCTTTATGCTCTCTAAGACAAGAAGCGGACGTCATATTTATGCGATCGGTTCCAATGTCGAGGCAGCAAAGTTATCCGGTGTCAATGTTGTCGCAACAACAACAAAAGCTTATCTGGTTGCAGAGGTATGTGCAGCAGTGGTTGGTCTGATCCTTTGTGCACAGGCAGGAATGGGTAACATGGAAGCTGGTAACATGTATGAGATGTATGGTGTTGCAGCCGGTGTTATCGGTGGCGTTTCTCCACTCGGTGGATCCGGATTACTGCTCGGAACATTCGCAGGTGCAGCAGTATGGCAGACATTACAGAATGGTCTCAACATGGTCAGCGCACAGGTTGGTATCCAGCGTATCGTTATCGGTGTCATCGTAGTATGTGCGGTATTGCTTGATATCGTAAGCCGAAGTGGAAATGGACTTAAGAAGAAAAACAAATAACAGAGTACATAATGGTCGAATCAGACCTGTGTAAATAAATCAAGTATTCATTAAGGAGGATATGAAACTATGAAGAAAAAAGTATTGGCAGCATTGTGTTGTATGGCACTTGCAGTTACATCACTGGTTGGATGCGGTGGGGGCAATGCATCCAGCAGCAACGCGAACGCAGGCACACAGTCAGATGCATCAAGTGCAGATAACAGCACCGCAGGCGGAGATGTTAAGATCGCATTGATCACAATGGATTCCATTGACCAGTATTGGTTAAATCTGAAGGACGGTGCAGAAGCTGAGGCCAAGGCAAAGGGCGTTACACTTGACTTTAATGCACCAAACACAAAGGATGATGCACAGCAGATCGAATGTGTAAACAATGCGGTTGCAAACGGATACGATGCCATCATGGTGGCTGCCAACGGACCGGATTCCATTTCTGGAGCATTACAGGATGCAATCGCAGCCGGAATCAAGGTTGTATATGTTGACTCTCCTGCAAACGTAGAAGCAGAGGCAACTTTCTCAACAGATAACGTAGCAGCTGGTAAGACTGCCGGCGAGACAATGATTAAGGCATTAGAGGACAAAGGCATCACATCCGGTGATATCGGAGTTATCAATGTAAATACAGCAACCCAGTCATGTGTTGACCGTGAGACCGGTTTCCGCTCCGCATTTGAGGGAACTGATTTCAATCTCCTTGAGACACAGTACTGTGATGGTGATGCAGCAAAGTCACAGGAAGCAGCACAGAACTATATCACACAGGGCGTTGTCGGACTCTTCGGTTGTAACGAAGGATCGACAACAGGTGCAGGAAATGCGATTAAGGCTTCCGGAAATGCAGATATCATTGGTGTAGGTTTCGACACTTCTGATTCCATTAAGTCACTCATTAAAGATGGTTTCTTACTGGCAACAATGTCACAGAATCCGGATCAGATGGGTAAGCTTGGTGTAGATGCCTGTATTGATGCGGTAGGCGGCAACAGCCACAATGGTGAAGTTACCGATACCGGTGTATCTGTTCTGACCAAAGATAATATCGAGTAAATTGATAAAAATATTCTCATTACATCCAAGTGGAGACGGCTACTGCTTCTTGCAGTGGCTGTCTTTGCATATAAAAAAGAGATATAGTACAATGA
>URQG01000104.1 GCA_900549895.1 uncultured Lachnobacterium sp. | reverse complement strand
CAGCGTCAGATGTGTATAAGAGACAGGCCATAATGGCTCCAAGCTGGATCACCACCTCAAACATACTGTAAAATTCTTCACTGACATCAAGAGGCAGAACCTCATTTAAAAGGATCATATGACCGGTACTGCTGATCGGCAGCCACTCGGTAATTCCCTCGACGATACCAAACAATACCGCTTTTAGAATTTCAATCAGTTCCATGTCTAATTATCTCTTTCCTTTCCCCAGAAAAATAATGCAACCGTTCCCGGACCTGTATGACTTCCGATCGTTGTTCCGATCGAATTGATCTCTACCTTGCCGTCCAGCTTTGGGAAACGCTTTTCAACAATATCCGCCACCGCCTGTGCATCTTCCATGCATGCAGACTGGGATATATAACATTTTCCGGAATAATCCGCCCCATCCGTTGCAAGTTCTTCCATACGATCCACGATCGTTTTCATTACTTTCTTCTTGGTGCGAACTTTCTGACGCGGAATCAGTTTCCCTTCAAAGTCTACGTTAAGAAGCGGACAGATATTCATTACCCCACCGATAAATCCGGCAGTCTTTGAAACTCTTCCACCTTTGATAAAAAAGGTAAGATCACTGGTAAAAAACCAATGCTGTACCTCCTTCTTGTGCTTTTGGGCCCATTCATGGATCTCATCGATATTTTTCCCCTGATCGCGCAGATCCGCAAGCTTATCCATAAGAAGTCCATAGCCGGAAGAGGCTGCAAGCGAATCCACAATATAAATCTTTCGCTCCGGATACTTTTCCAGCATCATCTCCTGCGCGATACACGCCGAATTATAGACACCGGAGATTCCTGACGAAAGGCACAGATGCAGAATATCTTTCCCCTCTTTTAAAAAGCCTTCGAAATACTCACAAAATTCATCTGCATTAATCTGCGAAGTTTTGGTATCCGCACCATCCCTCATTGCCTGATAGAACCGGTCAAATGGGATAGACTCGCCCAGATCATCCCTGTATGGTTTTCCATCCAGCTCAAAATGAAAACATATGTAAGATATCTCCCTTTTGTCAAAATGCGCCTTTGTTAAATCCGCTGTTGAACAGCAACTAAGTACAAAATCAGACATTTCATTCTCCTCTTATTTTTTCTAGTCAAAACATACACTTGTTAATTTTAGTATAAAAAGCATAGAATAGCAATACAACTTATGTTATACTAAAGATAATTCTTTAATATTGGAGGGATCGTATGAGCGAAAAAGCATACAAAACCATGGGAAGTACCGGAGCCGGAACACTTGCGATCGGTATCTGCATCCTTGTTACCGGAATCGTATCCGGCATTCTTTTAATTGTAAACGGAGCTCGATTATTAAAAAACAGAGAGAGCCTGACGATCTAGGCTGCTCTCTGTTTTTTTATACTCCGCTGTATGATGTAAACGGAATACAATCCATATAAAGATCCGAAAATGCCGGATGCATGGATAATTCCAGATAATGCATTTCGCTTCGGATCTCTAAAAGATGATTTCTCGCATCGTTCGAGATCGCTGCAAAGACTGCGCCTTCTCCGGCTGCATTGCCTACCGCCTCGGTAACCGGAAGCAATTCTTTCGGAATCAGACCGATTTTTGCAGCACTCTCTTTATTTAAAAAGCTTCCAAATCCACCGGCAAGCAAAACCTCCGTTACATCTTTGTATTCAAAAGCTTTCTCTTTTAGCAGGATCTCAATTCCGGCAGCGATCGCCGCCTTGGCAAGCTGAAGATTTCGCACATCCTCCTGTGTCACGCAGACTTTTTCCGTAAGCCAGACACACGCCTGCCCTTCATATCTTCCAATATAATGCCTGCATTCTTCCGGCACTTCTTCCTCATCCATGAGCATACCGCTCTCGTCCATCAGACCGGATTCCAGAAATACCGCCAAAGCGTCCAAAAGTCCTGATCCACAGATTCCGACTGCCTCCTTTTCACCGATCGTCCCGACATATAGGCTGCGGTCTTTGCATATCACAGATGAGATTGCGCCATCTGCCGCCGGCATGCCCATTGTAATCTCCGCCCCTTCAAAAGCCGGTCCGGCTGCCGTCGCGCAGCATACATAACCATCCTTTGCATTTCCAAGCAGCATTTCTCCGTTTGTTCCGATATCAAGAAGCAGCCACTGCCCTCCATCTTCCGGCACTGCAGCAAGCACATCCGCAGTAATATCAGACCCGACATATCCGGCAACACAAGGCAGAATATTCACGTTTTCACAACAATCGATTCCAACGCTGCTTCCCGTATACTCTTTTCCAAACAGTTCTTCCGGCATAAAAGGTGCCACTCCTATTGCTTCCGGCGATATTCCGGCAAACAGATGACACATAACCGTATTTCCCGCCACGGCCAGTCTCTGAATCTTTTTTTTCTTATGTGACTTTTCGCACAGCTTCTCCAGCATCGTTTCGATCTGTCCTGCGATGACTTCGTGCAGCTTCTGTAACTCCCCCGTTCCTGCCCGTTCAATGCGCGATACAACATCCGCACCGTAATTTTTTTGTGCATTCGAAGCACTTTCGGTCGCAATAATATTTCCGGATATACCATCAATCAGATGACACACCACGGTTGTCGTTCCGATATCACATGCAGCAACTGTTTCTTCCAACGCGTCTGTTGCATACTGATTATGACATTGCCCGGTCTCCGCAATCTTTGCATGCTTCTCTTTGCCAATGATAATATGCATGCCATCCGCCACAAGAGTTTTACAGGCAAGGACCTCTCCCCTGCCGACGATTTCCACTTTGCATTTGCCGCATCGTCCCATTCCTCCGCACGGAGCCTCAATACCGATGATCCGGTTTTTCTGTAAAAGAGTAAGAATGGTCTGTCCTCTTCGCGCCGCATATTCTTTTGTCTGTCCTTCCTTCGTAATCGTTACGTTCATTTCTTTTCCTATTCTAATTCTGTCATACCGCCAAGCAGTATTCCCACATTATCACGATAGATCTGATCAAACTGATCCATCGGCAGAGGATTTATGCCTTTTCCTGCTTCAATCGTATATCCCGGCCGGTCATATTCCTGGATAAACCAGTCTTTGTAACCCGCATAACCGGAATCACTCGGAGTTTCCTCCACCGCATAGCCGCTCACACGCGTAAAATACTGCGCAATCACATACGACTTTTCGGGCTCATAATTTAAATATCTCCAATAGATTACCTCTCCCTGCGTATGATATGCAAGAATCAGAGCAAAATCATGCATTTTTGTGAACTGGTACATTGCAACACTCTCCGGCTCACTGAGTGGCATCGGTCCGACATAATCACGCGGTGCCGGACGATCAAATCCCAATGCGAATTTGATCCGCTTTGCCTCCTCCCATCCTGCCGGGAACTGCAGATTTAAATCCACCCCGCGGATATTTGCTTTCCAGCCTTGCGGAAACGCGATCTTAGGATATGTCGACGCGATCCGCCGTGCTTCCCGATAAAAGCGTCCGGATTCAAGAAGACCATTGACCAGATCCACTCCATCCGGATTCACAAGCGGAACCAGATAAAGCGTAAACTCTTCCAACAGATTCGGCACATTTACACCTTCATACGGTTCTTCCGTAACATACGCTTTCAGGAGCTGCTCCGCAAATTTTAAAAGCACAGGTGTCGTAATGCTTTCGTTCGCATGAAAGGATGCATTATATGTCACCTCTGTCGGCCCGTTTCCGATCTTAATATAAGGAATCGAACTGCCCATTACACTCATCCCGATGCTTCCCGTTTCCACATATGGATAGCGGGCCTGCAATCCATCAAGCACCCACTCTGTAAGCAAAGACGTATAAGGAATTGTTTCTTCCACCAGATCAAACCTGTACGGAACGGTAATCATCGTTCCGATCTGCAGATTGTCTTCTTCCTCGCCCGGATTTGCCTGCCGGATCATCTCCAATGTTGTCCGATACATCTTTGCGATGTTGTACAGACTGTCGCCGGATTTTATGATATGTGTTGTAAATCCACGCAGATACGGCAAAAGTGTATTCCATACCATATCATTGACAACGCACGCTTTATTCTCCCCGATAAAAGATTCCAATGCGCGACAGGTCTTTGGTCCGAAATCCCCGTCCACGGTAACATCATATCCCGCCCGCCTTAAAGCAAGCTGCATATAACTCACAAGAATTCCCTGATCTCCCGGATGTAATTCTTTCATTTTTTCATCACACTTTCCATGCATTCTATTTACATTATGCATTTACCGGTGTTATGTACCTGATCTGTACATCACTTTTCGCGAAGTCTTTCAATTTCCTCTTTGTATGGAGGGATCGTCTTTTTAGTCTCACCTTCGGCGCAAAGCCACGGTGTTTCCAAAATCTTTGGTATTTTTATAAAACGAGGGTCGTGCACGATGCGGTGCAAGGTCTCAAAACCGATTGTTCCTGCACCGATGTTCGCATGACGATCCTTGTGCGCTCCAAGCGGATTCAAACTGTCATTAATGTGAAATACCGCAATCTGGTCGAGTCCGATCACTTCATCAAACTTTTGAAATACACCCTCATAATCATGAACAATATCGTATCCTGCATCATTGACGTGACAGGTATCAAAGCATACTCTCAGGCGTTCCTTCTTGTGCACGCCATCGTAGATCATCTTTAACTCCTCAAATGTACGGCCGATCTCACTTCCTTTTCCCGCCATCGTCTCAAGTGCAATATATACCTCGTCCTCATTCCTGTCCAATACCATATTCAATCCTTTGACAGCCTGCGCAATACCGGCATCCGCTCCGGCATCAAGTGCCGATCCGGGATGAAGGACCAGGATTTTACTTCGCATTGCCGCCGTACGCCTGATTTCTTTTTCTAAGAATTCTACAGCAAGTTCAAAGGTCTCGGGCTTAACGGTATTCGCCAGATTGATGATATACGGGGCATGTACCACGATCTCATCAATTCCGTTTTCTTTGGCATATTCCCAACCTGCTTCAATATTTAAATCTTTGATTTCTTTGCGTCTTGTATTCTGCGGTGCTCCAGTATAAAGCATCAAAACATTTGCACCATAACTGTGTGCCTCTTTTACCGATGCAAGGAACATTTCCTTGCCCGCCATCCCAACATGGGAACCAATTTTTATTTTTTCCATATGATTACTCCGACAAATCATGACTTTTGTGTTATAATAGCTCGAATGTCAAATTATTTTGACTTTCTTCATCATATAATGGAAACACGCTTTTTTCAATAGAATTCTACAGGAGGAATATGACATCATGAAAAAGAAAATAAGCTTATTGCTTTGTCTGTGCCTGCTTCTTATCACAGGATGCAGCCAGATTGGCAGCGCGATTCGTTTCGGTGCGGCAGACGTTGGCGGCATGTATTATCCGTTTGCATCGTCTTACACCGGACTTGTCACCAAGGATAACGCAGACTACCAGTTTGAAGTAAAAACAACAGCCGGATCTGCGGCAAACTTGAGGCTTCTCTCCGGCGGGTACATTGAACTTGGTATTGCACAGAACGATTTTATTGACGCTGCTTACAATGGCACCGGAATTTTTAAGGGAAACCTGTACAAAGGCTATAAAGCCGTTGCTTCTCTCTATCCGGAAGCATGCCAGATTGTCGTTCGCGCAGATTCAGATATCGAGACATTAAACGATCTGCAGGGAAAAACCGTGAGCATCGGTGCGGAGGAATCCGGAACCGAGAACAATGCCAAACAGATTCTGAAAATGAGCGGATTGACATCCGAACTTGTTTCTACCGTTCAGCTTGATTATACCGATGCCGCAGACAAGCTTGCCTCCGGTAAGATTGACGCATTTTTCTGCACCGCAGGCGTTACAACAAGCGTCATTGAAGAACTTGCCCGTTCCTGCGGAATCCGTTTTCTGGATATTGATGAAAACTGTAGTGAAAAGCTTTTGAAGGCTTATCCTTTTTACAGCAAATACACGATTCCTGCAGGTACTTACAGCGGCCAGGAAAACGATGTGCAAACACTCGCCGTCCAGTCCGTACTGCTTGCATCCGATAAGCTGTCCACGGACACTGTCAAGGATCTGACAGCCGCACTCTATGATCACACAGGCGATCTGCAATATGCGACATCTCTTAATCTGCAGCTTGATGCCTCATCTGCTACAAAAGGAATAACGATTCCGTTCCACCCCGGTGCAGCTGCTTATTATGACGAACAGGGGATTACGGTTCCAACCGAATAACCATGGGACAGCTAAATATATGCTTGTTTAGAAAGGATTTATATGAAGATTCAGTTAGATATGTATCAAACGCTCGCTGTGGCAGTCTTAGTACTTATGCTCGGCAGCTTCTTAAGACGTCGGATCCGTTTTCTTGAGAAATTCTGTATCCCGGCTCCCGTTATCGGTGGTCTGCTTTTTGCGATCATGACCTGTATCGGTCATGTCAGCGGACTTGCTGATTTCTCATTCGATGACACACTGCGTGAAGTGTGCATGGTTTTATTCTTTACCTCTGTAGGATTTCAGGCCAATCTGAAGGTGCTCAAAAGCGGTGGAAAATCCATGGTTGTATTCCTTGCACTGGTCATCGCACTCATTATTCTTCAGAACCTGGTTGCCGTAGGACTCTCCGAAGTACTTCACATCAATCCGCTGATCGGTATGTGTACCGGTTCGATCTCCATGGTCGGCGGACACGGTACTGCCGGTGCATTCGGTCCGGTTCTCGAAGACTTTAACGTAAACGGAGCCACAACCATATGTACCG
>URQG01000103.1 GCA_900549895.1 uncultured Lachnobacterium sp. | reverse complement strand
GGCTGGCTTTTGCGTTGCCACTTGTTATCCAAAATCGTGTTCAACGCAAAAGCCAGCCGCAGAGCCCGCTGAGCCCGAACGCGCCGCTACAAGAGGTTCGCAATTACCTAATTAATTGTACCTGTCGGATCGTTAAACCGGCTTAAAACAAAATGAGCAGATCCATACCGGATTCTCCGCTTTCATCAGATGATAGGAACCGGCAGCCGATGCACGGCTTACCTGTATCTGCACGATTTCTTCCTGCTCGATCGGAAATGCAGTAAGCACGTCCCTCATCTCACAGATGGTCTCCATACTGATCGCATTGATCACAACGCGCATCGCAGGATTCTTTTTATACAGCACTTCTAAAATTTCTTTTAAGTTTCCTCCGCTCCCACCGATGAATGCATGTGTCGGAGCCGGAAGCTCATCCATTCCTTCCGGAGCTACAGCCTGAATGATTGTCATATTCTCGAGATTCAACTGCTTTCGATTCTGTTCGATCAATGATATTGCCTCCGGTTTACGCTCGATCGCATACACCCGGATTGAATCGGAAAGTGCTGCCATCTCCATCGCGATGGATCCGGTTCCGCTTCCCACATCATAGACGATCGCACCTTCATGCAGATGCAGCTTACAGACACTAACCTCACGCACTTCTTCCTTTGTCATCGGAACTTTGTCACGGATAAACGTGCTATCCGGCATACCATGTGTTACCGGTGCCGGTTCGGCATCCGGATTTAAGATCAGACAGATATATAAGCCTTCTTTTGTGCATTCCATGCATGTTTCGGGAGAAAGCCTCAGGATTTCTTCCTCCGGATACGATAGCTGGTATCCGGCGATCACTGTACAGCCGAGAAGACCTGCGTCGGTCAGCTTCTGCCCGATCTCGTGAATATCCTCCACACCGGACACCAGAAGAAATGTCTTTCTTTCATTCCGCACGCATCTTGCCAGATGATACAATTTCTTTCCATGCATACTCAGGATTGCCGCATCCTGATAGCTGACTCCCACGCGGGATGCCAGATACGCCACGGAAGAGATTCCTGGAAGGATCTGCACTACTGCGTCTAAGCTGCCATTCCCGCAGGCATCCTGAATCGCCTCATACAAAGCCGGACACCCACTGTAGAACCCGCTGTCCCCGGAAAACAGGATCACAACTTTCTTTTGTTCCAAAGCCGCATGCGACTGCTGCACCTCAATCAGATAAGGAATGATCTGTTTGGACATATAGTAAGGCTTCTTCTCCACGCGAGGCATAAAGTCCCTAATCATACGCTCTGCGCCAAGCAGATAATCCGCCTGTTCGACAGCACTTCTTACCTCTTGTGTCATTCCACCATCCGTTCCCATCCCGACACCGGCGAGCACGATTTCCATCGACTTTGGGAGTGAAATCTTCCTGCCGCAGATTGCTTCAAGCCTTTCGCATACCTTGGCAAACGTCATTCCATCCTCTTCACAGGGTTGTCCGATCACATAGGCCGGAATGTGCGTTCTATGCGCCGCCTCGATTTTTTCCTGATAACCGCCGTTTGCTCCGCTTTGCTTTGTGACAAGACAGGCAATCTGAAACTGGCGGATCAAAGCCTCATTCATCTCCTCCGTAAACGGTCCCTGCATCGCGATAATCTGTCTGCCCGCGATTCCCTGCTCCCTGCAAAGCGTAAGACTCTCCATCCCCGGCAGCACACGTACATACAAACGCTCCTTTAATGCCGGATCCTTACAATATACGGCCAGCTCCTTGCTTCCCGTTGTAAGAAGAATATTTCCCTTCACGTGAGCCAATGCAGCTGCGCAGGATGCGTTATCGTCAAACAAAGTAATACCGTCTTCCTGGTTTCCTGCTCCCGTATCGCGTTTTAAGCGCAGATAGACCGTTCCCGCATATTTTGCTGCTTTCTTAATATTTTCCGTTACGATCGTGGCATACGGATGCGTCGCATCAACAACAGCTGCATAATCGCTCTCCTTTAGAAAGGCAAGCATCGCTTCCCCATCCATTCTTCCTCTGTGGACCGCCACATGGGAATGTTCACCGAGCACGATCTCGCCATATTCTGTTGCCACACAGACTGTATGATCCATCCCTGCCTTTGATAAACACTCCGATAACTGTCTACCTTCCGTTGTCCCCGCAAAAATCAGTATTTTTCTCAATTTGATAACCTCGCTTCGTAACCAGCTTTCCATCTATGATCTCGGTTCCCTGATTGCCGATAAAAACCGTTGTAAACATATTGACCTCGGCATCTTTAAGTTCTCCGAGCGTACAGGTAACTGCCTTTGTTCCTTCCCTTCCGATATTCTCCACATAACCGCACGGCCGCCCCGGCTCGATCACAGTCAGTAAGATATCGCACGCCTTTTGCAAATAATCTTTGCGCTTATGGCTCGATGGATTATAGATTGCCATCGCAAAATCCCCCTCTGCCGCCGCGATCAGGCGTTTTCTTATCTTTTCCCACGGGGTTAAGAGATCACTCAGTGAGATCACACAGAAATCGTGGTTTAAAGGTGCGCCAAGTACGGCAGCCCCGCTGCTTGCCGCTGTAATTCCGGGGATCACGACTACTTCCGTATCCGGGTATTCCTTCCCAACCTCATACATCAGAGAAGCAAGTCCGTAGATTCCTGCATCCCCGCTGCATATAAGGCTGACTTTGTGTCCTTTTGCCGCCTCCGCAAAGCAAAGCCTGCAGCGTTCCTCCTCCTGACGCATCGGCGTGGTGAGAAGTGTCTTATCCGCAAACCGCTCCCCGAGCAGCTTAATATATACCGTATAGCCGACAATGACATCCGACCGTTCTAACGCAGCCAGTGCCTCCATCGTCATCATATCTTCATTTCCCGGTCCCATACCGATCACATATACACTATTCTTCATCGAATCCTACACTCCAATCTCTCTTTGCAATCGCAATCGTCATACCATCCTGTGCATGCTTCTCATAGATCAGCTTTCCACCCTTGCCGCATCCGGCAAGCGCCGCCCGCTCACAGACATTGTCGACTCCGACCTGTGTTTCCACAAAGCTTGATGCATGAAACGTTCCGTTCATCTGCGAAAGTTCCTCTGCTGTATAGACCAGAAACGGAATCCGCTTTCTTTCACAGATTGCGAGCAGTCCCGCTTCCTCCTTTTTCTTATCGATCGATGCAAGCGCGTAGACCAGCTCCGGCTCCATATTCTCCTGCTCCAGTGTCTTGCGGTAAAAAGCCATAAGTTCTGCAGAATCCTTATCTTTTCTGCATCCCATTCCTACAACATACTGCTTCGGGCGCAGATAGATCGATGCATCGTATCGCTCCGGTTCTTCCGCAACAACAACATCCACCTTTTCTGTCGGCGGATAATCGATCATACGGATTGCCTGTCCTTTATCTACAAGCGTTTTACTCTGATCCAGATTCGTTTCTTCTTTCGCATTACTGTCATCTGTATCACCCGACTCCCGGTAATGTCCGCTTTCGATGGATATCGTAATCGTTTCCCCTGCCAGAACTTTTGCGGACACCTTTGCGATTCCATCCTTGTTTAAGATCTGTAAGTGATTTTTCTTTGCAAACAGATCAACTGCAAATTTTTCATGTAGATCCGTTGCCGTAGTAATAACGGCCTCCGCCTCCATCACAGCTGCAAGATAACGTGCCAGCTCATTGGCACCGCCCACATGTCCGGCAAGAATCGGGATCACATACTGTCCCGTCTCATCCATCACAAGCACCGGGACATCATGCAGCTTATCGCTCAGATGCGGTGCGATCGCGCGGACCGCAATCCCGCACGCCCCGATAAAGAGGATTGCATTGCCTTCCATCATTCGCTGCTTTGTCCATTCCCCGAGTGGTTCCTCCACAAATTGAATGTGCGGGTTTTCTTCGCCTTTTTTCTTCTCACCACCTGCATTTTTCTGCAGTTCAGGCGCATCAGATTCCTGTCCGTGCATATAATGCGAGCACTTGGTATACAGTTTGACATTCCGTTTGTCTGCACGACGAACCACTGCATCCGATAACGTTATTCCGTTTTCCGTAAAACTGATGATTGCAAGTTTCATTTTATATATCCTTTTTTGCCTGACGAAATTCCGTTGAGAAATCCGGCGCATACAGTCTCGACTTCTTATAGTGCTGATGTGTGATCACATCTCCGACCAAAACAAGCGCAGTCTTCGTAATATGGTGCTCCTCAGCGGTATCGGCAAGCGTCGCCACCGTACAGGTATATGCTTCCTCATCCGGCCAGGTCGCCTTATATACGATTGCAGCAGGTGTCGCCGCTTCGTATCCGCCTGCGATCAGACGCCTGCTCAATTCCTTTAACATTCCCGTGCTCAGATAGATGGCCATGGATGCCTGATGTGCAGCGAAGCTTTCGATACTTTCCTTCGGCGGGACCTTCGTTTTTCCCTCCATGCGCGTAATGATCAGAGACTGGGAGATATCCGGAAGCGTATATTCCAGATTCAGTGAAGATGCCGCGCCGAGGCATGCACTCACACCCGGACAGCTCTCATACTCGATGCCAAGCTCGTCAAGTGCATCCATCTGCTCCCGGATCGCACCATACACACTTGGATCACCGGTATGCAGGCGGACGAGCTCCTTCTCCTTCGCATGCGCATCTTTCATAACGTTGATTACTTCATCGAGTGTCATCTTTGCACTATTGTAAATTTCACACTCTTTCCTCGAATAACCTAATAGTTCGGGATTCACCAGAGATCCCGCATAGATGATCACATCTGCCTTCTGAAGCAGACGCATCCCTCTTACCGTGATCAGATCGACAGCTCCCGATCCTGCTCCAACAAAGTAAACCATTTCTCTGCCTCCTTACTTTTCGCCAGCTCCCCGAACGCATTGTCATACATGATGCAATCGATCTGCATCCTGCCTCCTGCTCGCTTGTTTAAATAAAACATAATACGCTCCATCGCATAATCCATCACTTCCTGCTGCTTTCCGGCTTCCCGCAAAAGGCGTACCGCCTCTTCCGTCGTCACACAGCCAAGAATCTGATCTGCCACCCCGGCGCTCACACCTTCGTGTATGGCAAACGCCGTCAAAAGCTCCATGCGGCAGTCGCCTTCCTTCGAGTGCGTATTCATAATTCCGCCTGCAACTTTAATGAGTTTTCCGATATGTCCGGTGAGAAGCATCTTCTGAAATCCCATCTCCGCCGCCATATCGATCGTTGCTCCGATAAAATTGCTGCATTTCACGCTGCGGTCAAGATCATATCCATATGTGTTTTTCATGAAATCAAGGCCATAATTTCCCGGTGCAACCGCTACATGATCCATCCCCTCGGCACGTCTCTGATTTAACTCTACTTTGATCGTATCAAGGAGTGCCTGGTTGCTCATCGGTTCCACAATACCGCTTGTTCCAAGGATTGAGATGCCGCCAACGATGCCAAGTCGCGGATTAAACGTCTGCTTCGCGATCTCTTCCCCCTCCGGCACGGAAATCTCCACACTTAAGCTTCCCCTGTAATCCAACAGCCTGCACACCTCAAGAACTTCCTTTGTGATCATCTCCCGCGGCACATGATTGATGGCCGCATTGCCGACCGGCTGATCCAGTCCGGGCTTTGTCACACGTCCCACACCGATACCGCCGTCGATGCAGACGCGGGCAGTTTCTGCTATCCCACGCTGCGTTTTTTCGTCTTCCCCCCGTACATCACCATCTGCTCGATTCTTCACGGTCATGTTCGATACATCACAGCTCTCCATGAATTCGACTTGCGCATATACAAGCGCTCCGCTTGTGATATCCGGATCATCCCCGCCATCCTTTCTTACCGCGCAGCAAACCTTCTTCTCCCCGCGGGAAATGTCAAGGATCTCCGCCGTATATGGGATCCCCTTCGGTGTCTCGATCGTGATCGTATTCTTTTGTCTTCCGGTCAGAAGCATGTAGGTTGCAGCCTTTGCCGCAGCCGCCGCACAGCTTCCTGTCGTAAAACCATAGCGCATCCCTTTTCCTACCTTGTCAACTCATATAATAATGCGTTGCAGATCGCCGCTGCAACATTACTTCCGCCTTTTCTTCCACGATTCACGATATAAGGCACATCCGATTCGAGGATCAGTTCCTTTGCCGCCTCGACATTGACAAATCCGACCGGTACACCGATCACAAATGCCGGACGCCAGTCGCTCTCCTGCATCATCTTATATAACTGGATCAAAGCGGTCGGTGCATTTCCCACTGCAAAGATCACTGGCTTATCGATACGGGCAGCCATCTCCATACTGACCGTCGCACGCGTTGTCCCACGCTCCTTGGCAAGCCGTGCCACCGCAGGGTCCGCCATAAAGCAGTGCGCCTCGCCGCCAAATGTGGCAAGTGCCCTCTTGTTAATCCCGGCGAGCGCCATGTTCGTATCCGTCACGATATCCGCTCCCTCGCAGATCAGATCCTCTGCAATACGCACCGCATCCTGCGAATAAGTCAGCGTCTTTGTATATTCAAAGTCGGCACTTGTATGGATCACGCGCTTCGTGATCATCTCCTGCTCCTTCGGAAGCACGATTCCGTGCGCTGCAAGCTCCTCCCCGATGATCTCAAAACTTCTCTTTTCAATTTCCTGTGGCAGCAACTGCTCAATTCGATTCAATGCACTCACCTATCGCCTTCCATAATTTCTCGTTCTCTTCCCTCGTCCGCACCGCAATACGATAATAGCCTTTGGATAGTCCTGCGAAATTTGCGCAGTCGCGGATCAGAATCTTCTTCTCCAGCAACCGCTCGAACAGCGGAATCTTCGTGTAGATTAAAATATAATTGGCATCCCCCGGAAACATGTCTCTTATACACATCTCCGAGCCCACGAGACGC
>URQG01000102.1 GCA_900549895.1 uncultured Lachnobacterium sp. | reverse complement strand
AGGAGTTAACTCGTAGAAAAAGCTGAGAGAAAGTCGGTATCGTTCAAAATCCGTCAGTTTGCGAATATCTACTGCTAATTTTCGAATCGTATTTTATCATCCGGTATCATCCGTTTTGAAAGCCTATCTGATCACGACAAACCCGAATTTGCCTACGCTCCGAAATCAAACAGTGACAACTGGTTCGACTCCGGCATATCTCCAAACAGCCCAAGATCACTCATCAGATCAATCGTCGTCTTTGACACCTTTGTGCGCTCCCTGAAATCATCTTTCGACAGAAAAATTCCGTCTTTTGCAGCCTCTGCAATTGCGACTGCAGCGTTATCACCGAGTCCGTCAATCGTATTAAGTGCCGGAAGCAGCTTACCGTCCACAATCTGGAAACGATGTGGCTGCGACGTATAGATGTCGATTGGAAGGAATTCAAAACCACGCGCATACATCTCCTGCACAATTCGCATATCCTTGAACGTATCCTGTTCCTTCTTGGAGAGCGTATCCTTGCGTTTTTTGTAATCACGCATATATCCTTCAAGCTTATCCTTGCCCTGACACATCAGCTCATAACTGAAGCCGGTCGCACGGATGGAAAAATATGCCGCATAATATGCCAGTGGGTAGAACACCTTACAGTAAGCAATACGCCATGCCATCATAACATAGGCTGCCGCATGCGCCTTCGGGAACATGTACTTGATCTTCTCGCAGGACCAGATATACCAGTCCGGTACATTGTGGTCAAGCATGTCCTGCTTCCACTCCGGCCACTTATCACACTTTCCTTTCGCAACGATACCTTTTCGCACATTCTCCATGATCTTAAAGGACTCCTCCGATTCCAGTCCCATACTGATCAGATACGTCATGATATCATCTCGTGTGCAGATTGCGGTGGAAATGGTGGCCTTCTTCTCCTGGATCAGAGTCTGCGCATTACCAAGCCACACATCCGTACCATGTGACAGACCGGCGATTCGGATCAGATCCGAAAATTCCTTCGGCTGCGTATCAATTAACATGCCCATCGCAAAGTCTGTTCCAAACTCCGGAATGCCAAGGGCTCCCAACTGGCAGCCGTCAATATCTTCCGGGGTAACTCCGAGCGCCGATGTATTCTGAAAAAGCGACATAACCGCCTGATCATCCAGCGGAATCTGCGTCGGATCTACTCCTGTGAGATCCTGTAACATACGAATCATGGTCGGATCATCGTGTCCGAGAATATCAAGTTTCAACAGGTTATGGTCGATCGAATGGTAATCAAAATGCGTAGTTGTGATATCAACCGTCATATCATTTGCCGGATGCTGGATCGGCGTAAAAGTATAAATCTGCTCTCCCATCGGAAGAACAACGATTCCTCCCGGATGCTGTCCGGTCGTTCGACGCACGCCGACACAACCGCCGACAATACGGTCAATCTCACAGTTTCGCTTGTGGATGCCGCGCTCCTCGTAATAATTCTTCACATAACCAAACGCAGTCTTGTCCGCAAGCGTACCGATGGTTCCCGCTTTAAACGTCTGTCCCTCACCAAAGATAACCTCCGTATATTTATGTGCCTTACTCTGATACTCTCCGGAGAAGTTAAGGTCGATATCCGGCTCCTTGTTTCCCTTAAATCCGAGGAATGTCTCGAACGGAATATCAAATCCTTCCTTCGACAATGGTTTGCCGCATTTCGGACAGATCTTATCCGGCATATCACAGCCGCCTCGTCCGGAATACGATTTTACTAGATCCGAATCAAAATCACTGTATTTACAATGCTTGCACAGATAATGCGCATGCAGCGGATTTACCTCCGTGATACCGGACATTGTCGCGACAAACGAACTGCCTACGGAGCCTCGTGATCCTACCAGATAGCCATCCTCGTTTGACTTCCATACCAGTTTCTGCGCAATAATATACATGACAGCATATCCATTACTGATAATGGAATTCAGCTCACGTTCAAGGCGCTCCTGCACGATCTCCGGAAGCGGATCTCCATACATCTTATGCGCCTTATTGTAACAGATATCACGAAGCATCTGATCCGAATTTTCAATAACCGGAGGACACTTGTCCGGGCGCACCGGAGAGATACGCTCGCACATATCCGCAATAAGGTTCGTGTTTGTGATAACCACTTCCTCTGCTTTCGCACTGCCAAGATATTCAAATTCTTTGAGCATCTCTTCCGTTGTACGAAGGTAAAGCGGTGCCTGGTCATCCGCATCTTTAAATCCCTGTCCGGTCATAATAATTCTGCGGTAGATCTCATCATCCGGATCCAGAAAATGCACATCACACGTTGCAACGACCGGTTTATGAAATTCTTCGCCAAGACGCACGATCTTCTTGTTGATCTCAATGAGATCGTCATTGGATGTGATCGGCGAATCCTCATCTCTGACCAGAAACGCATTATTTCCAAGGGGCTGTATTTCCAGATAATCATAGAAATCCACTAGTCTTGAAATCTCTTCCTCCGGCCGTCCGTTTAGGATTGCACGATATAGTTCACCCGCCTCACAGGCAGAACCGATCAAAAGTCCATCTCTGTATTTTAAAAATTCACTCTTTGGAATTCTTGGTCTCTTATGGTAATACTTAATGTGCGCCAGTGAAACAAGGCGATACAGATTGGTTCGGCCTTGATCACAGGTTGCCAGGATGATGGCATGATACGTTGGCATTTTCTGAATATTCTCTACCGAAGCCGAAGCCATCTCATTCACCTGATCAAGCGTTGTCACGCCCCGCTCCTCGAGCATTTCAATAAACTTCACAAAAATTTCGGCAGTACATGCCGCATCGTCCACCGCACGATGATGATTATCCAAAGATACTCCGAGAGCCTTGGCAACGGTATCCAGTTTAAATCGATTCAGATTGGACAAAAGCACACGAGCCAGACCGACCGTATCCACAATCGTCGGATTGCACTCGATTCCCTGACGCATACAATTCTTCTTGATAAAACTCATGTCAAAGTCCGCATTATGTGCAACCATAATACACCCCTTGCAAAACTCCATGAACTTCGGGAGAATATCTTCAATCACAGGTGCATCGATCACCATATCGTCTCGAATGGATGTTAACTGCTCAATTCGAAACGGAATCGGGACCTCCGGATTAACAAAAGTCGAGAAACGATCCACAATTGCACCATTTTGAACTTTGACGGCTCCAATCTCGATGATCTTGTTCGTTTCCGGACTAAATCCGGTTGTCTCCAGATCGAATACAACATAATCCGCCTGCAGCGACTGATTATGACTCTCTGTAACGATTCCCTTTAAATCATCAACCAGGTATGCTTCAACGCCGTAGATCACTTTAAAATCATCGTCAGGGCTCACGGTATGGTTTGCATCCGGAAATGCCTGTACATCACCGTGATCTGTGATTGCAATTGCTTTATGCCCCCACTTCATTGCACGTTTTACAATATCTTTGACATCCGATACGCCATCCATATCACTCATCTTTGTATGGCAGTGAAGTTCTACACGTTTTTCCGCGCTGTTGTCCATTCGGATGGTTGTAAAATCAGAACTCTTCTTAATGCCGACGATGGAACCAATGGTCAGCTCGCTGTCAAACTTATCAATAGTAGCAACACCCTTGACCTTAATAAATTTACCTGCGCTGATCTCGCCCAGCAATTCCTTCACATCATCATTTCGCGCAAAAATCTTAAGCATGATCGTGTCGGTAAAATCCGTGACGGAAAAGATAATGATGGTTTTCTCATTACGAATCTCTCGGGTATCCACAGAAAGAATTTTACCATGAATGACAACTTCACCGATCGGTCCATCGATCTTCTCGATATCCATCGGTTCTTCTTCAAAGTCACGTCCATAGATCACATCCGGATTCATTGACTTCTTGCTGTTATCATAATCAAATTTCTTCCGGAATTCGCCTTTTTTCTCAAATGAATGCTTCTTTTTTGCAGCATTTCCTGCATTTTCCTGCTTCTTTGCAGGATTTTGTGCTGTTTTTGCAGTTTTTTCTACAACTTCTTCCGTTGCAATAACTGCATCCGCTGCAGGATTTTCCTCATCCGGCTTGTGCAGCGGTTCACTCTCATCGCCCATGACCGCAAACTTCGTACGCTCAAGAATGCTTTGCACTTCCTGTGCAATCTGCTTCTCAGAATTCTTGCGATACTTGCTCTCCTTCGGCTTACGAAACTCCGTCTGTATCACAAGGTTCATACCGCATCGTTCACAAACCACTTTCTCAAGGAATTCAAGTATCTCATCGGTACGCGTCTTTGCAATGATCGTCTCATCCATCGTCAGAATCAGATGATGTGGCTGGTCAAATTCCATCTCTGCAGTACGAAGCAGATTATATTCTAGCACACTGTATGCATTCAATTCGTCTAGAATACTATCCTTGTACACCTCCATTAAAGATTGCGGTGTATACTGTTCGGATAACTCAAAAGTCTCAATGATCTTGACTGATACATTTTGATTTTTGAAGATCTGTGAGACGATTGCCTCCTCCATCTTCCATATGTTCTTTTTAAAGATCAGTCTCTTTGCACGCAAATAAATGCGAATATGATCGTGATCATGATTCGCACCTATTTTCGTTACTTCTGCTGTCTCTAACAGACTTTCCAGCTCCGGCTCAAGTGTCAGAGTTGGAAACGCCTCCTTAAAAGGCTTTGTCATATTACTGCCCCCAATGTTCTAACTCATAACGAAGCGCCCCTAGCAATTCACTCTCAGGCACCTTCTTATAGACTTCTCCATGCTTAATAATTAACCCCTCACCGATTCCTCCGGCCACTCCAAGATCCGCTTCTTTTGCTTCTCCCGGTCCGTTAACAACACATCCCATGACCGCCACTTTAATATCAAGTGGAAATTCTGCCACCATTGTCTCTACCTGATTAGCAAGTCCAATAAGATCAATCTTTGTTCTTCCGCAAGTCGGACACGAAACAACTTCAATACCGCCCTTGCGAAGTCCAAGTGTACGAAGGATCAGCTTGGCCGACTTGATCTCCTCCACAGGATCTCCGGTAAGCGACACGCGGATCGTATCACCGATTCCCTGATTCAGGATCAATCCTAATCCGATTGCAGACTTAATATTACCACTGATGATTGTACCGGCCTCCGTAATTCCCACATGAAGCGGATGATCCGTCTTGTCCGCAATCAATTCATGTGCCTTCACGCACATCATGACATCCGAGGACTTAATACTGATCACAAGATTGTCATATCCCATATCCTCGATCATCGCAACTTTGTCCAATGCACTCTCTACAAGACCCTCCGCTGTCACACCATGATACTTCTCCACCAGATCTTTCTCCAGTGAACCACTGTTAACACCGACACGGATTGGAAGATTACGTGCCCTGGCTTCATCCACAACTGCTTTTACCCTGTCGCGGTTCCCGATATTCCCCGGATTGATACGAATCTTATCCGCCCCATACTCCATTGCAGCCAATGCAAGTTTATAATCGAAATGAATATCCGCAACGAGCGGAATCTCTATCTGCTTCTTAATCTCCGAGAGTGCCTTTGCTGCCTCCATCGTTGGAACGGCACAACGGATAATCTCACATCCGGCCTTGGTCAATTGCTTAATCTGCGCAACCGTTGCAGCAACATCTTCCGTATGTGTGTTTGTCATCGACTGAATTGCGATCGGGTAATCACCACCGATTACGCGATTCCCAATCTTCACTTCTTTTGTTTTATGTCTGACCATATGATCACCTCTATTTACCTTATCCTTTTTATCAAGCTCTGCTTCTATCTGTATCCGGACTTGTGCACAGATTTTCCCATCTTATACAAACAGCTTATGAATATCATTAAACATTACAACAAACATCAATGCAAACAATAACAGGATTCCGATCATATGCACGAACCCCTCTTTGTTCGGATCAATTTTCTTTCCGCGGATTGCCTCGACGATCAGAAATACAAGACGTCCACCGTCCAAAGCCGGAAGCGGAAGCAGATTCATCACACCAAGGTTTGCAGATAACAGAATCGTCCAATTTAACAGATTCAAAAATGCGTAATAATATCCGTCTGTCGATACTGACTTTGTGTAGGTATCCCCCATGCTTTTTACGATGCCGACCGGTCCGCTCATCTGGTTTACGGAAACCTGTCTGGTCACAAGCATCTTTAAGCTTTCGACCGTTGAATAAATCCAATAGCGGAGTTCATAAAAGCTATTCTTAATATTGGTAAGAACATTACCCTTGACACGTTCCTGTCCGGTATAGCTGAAACCATACAGATAGCGTCCTTCTTTCTTGTCATATTTCGGAGTCAGTGTCGCCGTCTGCTTCTTTCCGTCCCGAATGTAGGTAACTTTAACGTCTTCTCCTGCATGAAAAGTTGCATAAACAGTAATCTCACGACAGAAATGCACCGAAAAATGATTCATTTTGACAATCTCATCTCCAGCCTGAAGGCCTGCCTCATCAGCTGCATATCCATCAATAACACCTGTTAAAACCGGTTTATCATATCCAATACAACTCATCAGAATAAAAGCACAGACAAACGCCATAATAAAATTAAAGAACGGTCCGGCAAACACAACACTCATACGTGCCCACACGGACTTCTTTCCAAACGCCCGCTCATCAGTGGAATCTTCATCCTCCCCTTCCATCATGCAGGCTCCACCGAACGGAAGAAGCTTGATCGAATATTTTGTTTCTCCCTTCGTAAATCCAATGATTGTAGGTCCAAGGCCCAAGGAAAATTCATTGACTCTGATTCCGTTAGCCTTCGCGAGCCAAAAATGTCCCAATTCTGTCTCTTATACACATCTGACGCTGCCGACGATCTTACGCGTGTAGATC
>URQG01000101.1 GCA_900549895.1 uncultured Lachnobacterium sp. | reverse complement strand
CGCCATAAAAATCATATAAATAGGTCTGTTCTAATTTTTCTTCCACATCAATCACCTTGGATACTTTACCATAACAGAAAAGAGGTGTCAAGTATTTTTTCTTGACACCTCACATTTTATTTTATATCATTGTCCGCACAATCTTCGGCATATAGCCCGCCTTCTCCAAAGCCTTAAGAATCTGATTCTTGTGATCTGTTCCGAAGCACTCGAGTGTAATACGAAGCTCCACTGCCGCATTGCGGTTCGTGGATACAAACTGGTTGTGCTCAAGCTTAATGACATTGCCCTGTTCCTTCGCAAGACGGTCCGCAACCTTTGCAAGCTCACCCGGCTTGTCCGGAAGAAGTACGGATACAGTAAAGATACGGTCTCTAAAGATCAGTCCCTGCTGGACAACGGATGACATAGTGATGACATCCATGTTACCACCGCTAAGGATCGATACCACTCTCTTGCCTTTGACATTCAGATGCTTTAATGCAGCAACCGTCAAAAGTCCGGAGTTCTCAACAACCATCTTATGATTTTCCACCATATCAAGGAAGCTTACAACAAGTTCATCATCGGTCACGGTAATGATGTCATCAAGATTCTTCCTGATGTATGGAAAGATCTTACTTCCCGGAGTCTTGACGGCTGTACCATCGGCAATCGTGTTGACACTCGGAAGTGTTGTCACCTTGCCGGCCTCAAAAGATACCTGCATACAGTTGGCACCTGCCGGCTCCACACCGATGACTTTGATCTTCGGATTGAGAAGCTTGGCCAGTGTCGATACACCGGTTGCCAGCCCACCGCCACCGATTGGAACAAGAATGTACTCAACAAGCGGAAGCTCCTTGAAGATTTCCATTGCGATCGTTCCCTGTCCGGTTGCTACCGCAAGATCGTCAAACGGATGAATAAAGGTATATCCTTTCTTTTCAGCCAGTTCTAACGCATGCGCGCAGGCCTCATCATAGACATCTCCGTATAATACGACCTCTGCACCGTAACTTTTCGTACGGTTTACTTTGATGAGCGGTGTTGTGGTCGGCATTACGATAACCGCCTTGCAACCGTAGCATTTTGCAGCGTAAGCCACACCCTGCGCATGGTTTCCGGCAGAAGCGGTAATGAGTCCCTTTGCTCTCTCCTCCTCGGTCAAAGTGCTGATCTTATAATAAGCACCTCTTACCTTGTATGCTCCGGTAAACTGCATATTCTCCGGCTTTAAATAAACCTTGTTTCCGGTCTGTTCGCTTAAGAAATCACTGTATACAAGCTTGGTTTCAAGTGTGACCTCTTTGACCTTCTCGCTGGCCTCCTCAAATTTATCAAGTGTCAACATGGTTCTATTCCTCCTCGTTCTCGTCACTGTCCTTCTTATCTTTTACGTCAAACAACGCATTTACAAATTCATCCGAATCAAATTTCTGCAGATCATCGATCGTCTCGCCAACACCGATATATTTTACCGGCACCGCAAGCTCCGACTGGATTGCCACAGCGATACCGCCTTTTGCCGTACCGTCCATCTTCGTTAAAACGATTCCGGAAATCTTAGCCACATCCGAAAATTCTCTTGCCTGCACCAAGGCATTCTGTCCGGTTGTCGCATCAAGCACGACCAATGTCTCACGGTATGCATCCGGATATTCCTTTTCCAAAATGCGGTTGATCTTGCCAAGCTCGTTCATCAGATTCTTCTTATTATGAAGTCTTCCGGCTGTATCGACAAGAAGAACATCTGCATTACGAGCCTTTGCCGCTGCCGTTGCATCATAGACAACAGATCCCGGATCAGCACCTTCCGTGCCGCCGATCATCTCGACACCGGAACGGTTCGCCCACTCCTTGAGCTGGTCTCCTGCTGCCGCGCGGAACGTATCCGCACCGGCAAGGATAACTTTCTTTCCCTGGCTTTTTAGCTTTCCGGCAAGTTTTCCGACGGTTGTGGTCTTTCCGACACCGTTGACGCCGATTACGAGAACAACGGACTTCTCGTTTTCAAAACGGTATGCCGTCTCCTCGACTTTCATCTGCTCCTTGATACTGTCGATCAGAAGCTGCTTACATTCAGCAGGATCCTTGATATGATTCTCCTTCACCTTGGCACGAAGATCGTCAAGGATTGCCTCGGTCGCTTTCACACCGAGATCGCCCATGATGAGGATTTCTTCAAGTTCCTCGTAGAATTCCTCATCGATCTTGGAAAATCCGCTGAATACCGCATCAATTCCGGATACAATATTGTCTCTCGTCTTCGTCAGTCCCGCCACCAGGCGGCTAAAAAAGCCTTTCTTTTCCTCGCTCATCTATTCATTCCTTCCTTATTGCTACTCTGTCAGATCATTTTCTATCAGGTTGACCGATACAAGTGTCGAAACACCCTTCTCCTGCATCGTGATTCCGTAGAGTCGATCCGCCGCTGCCATCGTGCCGCGTCGGTGCGTGATAACGATAAACTGTGTATTCTTTGTCAATTTATTCAGATAACTTGCGAAACGCGTGACGTTCGAATCGTCAAGCGCAGCCTCGATCTCATCCAACAGACAGAACGGAGACGGCTTCAACGCCTGGATGGCAAACAATAAGGCGATCGCAGTCAATGCCTTCTCTCCACCGGAAAGCTGCATCATATTCTGCAGCTTCTTTCCTGGCGGCTGCGCAATAATACGGATGCCACACTCTAAGATATCTTCATCCTCAACCAGCTCAAGTGTTCCGTGTCCGCCACCGAAAAGGTGCTTAAACGATGCATCAAACTCTTTCTGGATTTCAGCAAACTTCTCAGAGAACTGCTTTCTCATTCCGTTGTCGAGATCCTCGATGATGCCGACTAACGTCTGCTCCGCCTCGACCAGGTCATCATGCTGCGTCTTTAAGAACTGATAACGCTCCGATACTTCCTTATATTCCTCGATTGCATTCACATTGACATCACCAAGCTTGCGGATCTCATCCTTGACCTCGGCAACCATCTTCTTTAATGCCGTCAGGTCCTCGTAGATATCATTCTTCAATTCCAGAGCCGCATGTGGTGTCAGCTCGTACTCTTCCCACAGATAATTGGTCTGGTACTCACCGGCTTCCTTTAATTTTTCTCTCTGATTATTCAGGCGGAAGATTTCCTTATCCAGGTCATTACAACGCTTGGAAATTTCCTCCTGCTTCTGGAAAAAGCCACGGTAATCGGCAGACATCTGCTCCTTCTTGGCGATACTTTCTTTCAGCTCCTCTTCAAGCTTTCCGTGTGATTCGCCGGACGCTGCGATCGTCTTTTTGATCTCTTCGATGTCCTGCTGCTTCTTCTTGGCATCTTCCTTGGACTGCTTTGCATTTTCAACAAGTTCTACGCGTTCTGCATCAAACTTTTCAATCTCTCCGTTGATACGATCAATATTCAGCTGTGCAAACTCAACCTTCTGCTTCATATTGGCTGTCTCAAGCTGAATGTTGGACAGTTTCTGGGAGGCATCGTTCTCCAGCTTCGCCTGCTCATCGAGAATCTTCTGGAACGCGGCAGCCTCATCATTGATCTCCTGTTCCCGCTTCTTGGAATATTCGATCTCATCGAGAATCTGCTTCTTATTGTTGCCGATTTCCTCAATCTGCTGCTCGATCTGTTCCTTCTCGCCCATGAGCCCGGAGAATACCGCCTCACTCTCGTTGCGTTGCTGCTTTGCCTGATCCACATTCATCTTGGCAGTATTCTGAAGCAGATACTTCTCCTGCAGCTTATCTTTTGTTTCTTCCAGTTCATCCGCATTCAGTTCGATCGCGGTCTGGATATCTTCTCTTCGGTTCTTTAACTCGGAAAGTTCCTTTTGGATGGAAGCAACTTTGTTCTCCAGTTCCTCAATCTCGCGTTTTCTTGCAAGAAGATTCGAAGAATTCTTAAATGCTCCACCGGTCATGGAACCGCCCGGGCTTAAGTACTCCCCCTCTAATGTAACAATATGTAAACTGTAATGATTCTTCTTTGCCAAAGCGATCGCATGGTCGATTGTATCTACGACAAGCACACGTCCCAGCAGATAGGCTGCTACTTCATCGTACTTCTTGTCGCACTTGACCAGCCGGTTTGCGATACCGAGCACGCCCTCCTCATCGAGCAGTGTCTCATTCTTCGGGTTACCCTTTGCGCTCACACTGGTAAGAGGAAGGAATGTCGCACGTCCGAGACGATTCTGCTTTAAGAAGCCGATCATCTTCTTTGCTGTACTCTCATCCTCGGTTACAATATTCTGGATATTACCTCCCAAGGCCGTCTCGATCGCCGTCTCGTACTTCTTCTCTACCTGGATCAGATCCGATACGACACCGAGAAGTCCCGGATTGGAAGTCTTTTGCTCCATGACCTTGCGGATACTGTTTCCGTATCCATCATAACGCTCCGCAATATTTTTCAGTGACTCAAGTCTTGACTGCTGCTTATGGAACGCCGTCTGGTTTTCCTCCAGCTTCTGTCCATTCTCGCGAAGCTTATGACGCCACTCTTTCTCTTTTTGTGTCAGTTCCTCTTCTTTCTTCTTTAACTCAATGATTTCGAGGCTTACCGACTCAAGGTCCTTCTGATAATCGGCCAGAACAGAATTCAAATCCGCTTCCTGCGTCTTACGGTCAAGCAGCCGCTTTCCGAGTTCCGCCTTGCGGATATTGATCTGTTCCAGCATCGTATCGAAACGCTGCTGCTTCGACTGAATGCCTGCTTTATTATTCAGAAGCTCATACAGTTCTTTCTGCCCGTTCTCGATACCCTGATTGCAGCGCGTAATCTCCTGCTGTACTTCGGTCAGCTTCGCCTGAGCCTCGTCCTGACGCTTCTGCACCTCAGCCAGCTGCTCATCAAGCTTTTCCTTCTCGGATGCATAAGTTGCGCGCGCCTCGATACGTTCCGTCTTCTCCTTCTCGATTGCATCCAGACGACTCTGCAGATGTTCATCCGTCATCTCCGCCGTATGGATCTGCTCCGTCAAAATCTGAATCTGGCTTTCTAACTTTTCCTTCATCACAGAAGTATTGCTGATGTTCTCGCGGATGGAATTGATCTTCTCATCCATCTCAGCCATGCTCTGTCCCAGCTGCTCGTACTCTTTACGGATTTTATCATAATCCGCGTTGCTCTCTTTCAGCTGTTCATCCGCGATCTTATACTTTTCCTCAACCTCCTTCTGCTGCGATTCGATCTGCTTGGACTCCAATAAGTACATATTGACATCGTACTCTTTGAGTTCACCCTTCTTCTTCAGATACGTCTTCGCCTTCTCCGACTGACGCTCAAGAGGTCCGACCTGTCGTTCCAGCTCGGCTAAAATATCATTGACACGCACAAGATTGTCACGCTCGTTCTCAAGCTTCTTCTGCGCGGTCGCTTTACGCTTTTTAAATTTCACAATTCCTGCTGCTTCGTCGAAAAGTTCTCGTCTCTCCTCCGGCTTACCGCTTAAAATCCGGTCGATCTGTCCCTGTCCGATGATCGAATATCCCTCTTTACCGATACCGGTATCATAAAAAAGTTCCGACACTTCTTTTAATCGGCAAGGATTTCCGTTAATCAGGTATTCGCTTTCACCGGAACGATACAGTCTTCTTGCAACCGTCACTTCCTCAAAATCGATTGCCAGCTGATGGTCCGAATTATCGAGAGTGATCGCAACATATGCGTAACTGAGGGGCTTACGATTTTCCGTTCCCGCAAAGATAACATCCTGCATAGAGGCTCCTCGAAGCTGCTTGACCGACTGTTCTCCAAGGACCCAGCGTACTGCGTCCGCAACGTTACTCTTGCCGCTTCCGTTCGGTCCTACGATTCCCGTGATTCCCTTATGAAAATCAAATACGATCTTGTTGGCAAACGATTTAAAGCCGTGTACCTCAATACTTTTTAAATACATGTTTCACTCCCTTTATGTTCGGCACGGATTGAAAGGAGCGCCCGATATGCTGCCTCCTGCTCCGCTGCCTTCTTCGTATGTCCGCTTCCGGATCCGATCACACGCTCCCCAATGCGCGCCTCGACGGTAAAGCTCTTATTATGATCCGGTCCGGTCTCATGTATCAGCACATACGTAAGCTGCTCATGTTCTCCCTGCACAACCTCCTGCAGGATAGTCTTGCTATCATAAAAGAGCTGCTTGTGTTCAATGTCCGTTAAAATATATTTTAACACGAACTCTTTTGCATTAGCAAAACCACCATCCAAATAAATTGCTCCGATGACTGCCTCAAGTGCATCCGAAAGAATCGACTTGCGTCCTCGTCCGCCAGTCTGATCCTCTCCCTTTCCAAGGCGAAGATAGTTGCCTAATTCTATGTCTTTTGTGCACAACGCAAGTGTCGGCTCACAGACAATACTTGCACGCAGCTTCGTCAGTTCTCCTTCCGGCTTATCCGAATAATTTTTATACAGAAAATCACTTGAGATGATTTCTAATACCGCATCTCCCAAAAACTCCAGTCTCTCATTGTCTGACAGCTTTTTCATATGCTTCTCATTTGCATAGGAGCTGTGTGTCAATGCCTGCGTAAGCAGCTTTTCATCCTGAAACTGATATCCGATCTTCTGTTGAAACGCTTTGATATCTTTCATGATAATGTACCCTTTCTGACGGCAGTATATCTCCGCCTTATGAACCTTCCTAATATAGTGAGAAAAGGAGTCCTCCATCGGACTCCTTACACTTGCTATTAGTTATTATTCAGTGCATTCTTGATTGCTTCAACCGCATCCGCTACCGTAACAATTTTTTCAGCCTGCTCATTTGGAATCTCAATATCGAATTCTTCCTCAAGCCCCATAATGATCTGAAATACGTCCAGCGAATCTGCGCCAAGATCATCAATAAATGTTGTATCCATTGTGATCTCGTTCTCATCAACGTTTAATACCT
>URQG01000100.1 GCA_900549895.1 uncultured Lachnobacterium sp. | reverse complement strand
GGCTCGGAGATGTGTATAAGAGACAGTCTTCACATAGTCCCAGAATCCGGTCTGTGTAAAAATCGTGTCCACGCGGCGATATCTGTGATCCTGCACTACACTCATCAGATAGGTTGCCACCCCGACCTGAATTCCGTGAAGCTGCGGATGCTCCAGCATCTTATCCAAAGCGTGCGAGATCAGATGCTCGCTGCCGCTCGTCGGCGCACTGCTGCCCGCAATCTCATTGGCGATACCGCTCATCGCCAGAGAATCAAGAAGTTCCTTCAGAAACAGATCCTCATCAATGCTTTCAAACGGCGTGCGCACGAAGCTATTGACCGCCTTTTTCGCGATCATGACCGCAAAATCATTGACTTTGCCGTATCCGTGCTGCTCCTCAAAGATCCAGTCATAGAGAGCTGTAATCTTCGACACCATATCGCCGATTCCGGAATACAGGAATTTCTCCGGCGCACTTTTGATAATCTTCGTGTCGACCACGATTCCATATGCCAGACGCGCCGGGACGGACTTTCTGTGCCCTTCCACGAGAAGAGACGCACTCGCACTGGAAAATCCGTCACTGGAAGCCGAGGTAGGAATACTGATAAAAGCGAGATTGCGCAGAAAACCGCAATATTTTGCCGCATCGATGACCTTACCACCACCGATGCCGATGATCGCCTGTGTCTTTGCCGGCATCGAAAAAGCGAGACTTGTCAGATCTTCCAGACGCACCGTATCCAGTTCCTGATACTCAAGCACATCCACGCCGGATTCTTTCAATGATTCCATTACACTCCGGCCGAACATATCGATCAGACCGTTTCCAAATAAAATCACAACCTTCTGCAGCTGCGCATCCATCAGATACTTACCGAGTTCATCCAGAACACCCGGACCGATCTTCAGTATGACAGGTATCGCAATATGTTTACTATCCATAATTTTCCTCCAATTTTTAAATTTATCATTTTTTATATAGAGCCTTCTTCAGGTCCAATCAGCCTTATATGTTCCGTCTCTATCCTATCAGATGTCGCTATAAAATTCCACTTAAATTCCTGCGTTTGGATAGTTGTATTCTTTGTCGAATTGCCTTAAACTATGTATAAAATTTGATGATAGAAAACAGGTGAACTCATGAAGAAAAAAGACTTAGCGCTCGAAGTCATAAAGCGTTTGAAAAAAGAATATCCCGACTCCGGCTGCAGCCTCGAGTACAACGAAGCATGGAAGCTGCTCGTCAGTGTCCGTCTCGCCGCACAGTGTACGGATGCAAGAGTCAATGTCGTTGTTCAGGAATTGTATAAGAAGTTTCCTGACGTGAATGCATTAGCAGATGCTCCGGTCGAAGAGATTGAAGCGATCGTTCGTCCATGCGGACTTGGAAAAAGCAAAGCCAAAGACATCAGCGGATGCATGCGCATGCTGCGCGATGTCTACCACGGACAGGTACCGGATGATTTTGACGCCTTACTCTCACTTCCTGGCGTGGGCCGTAAAAGTGCCAACCTGATCATGGGCGATGTATTCGGCAAGCCGGCGATCGTGGCGGATACACACTGTATCCGCTTGTGCAACCGTATCGGTCTGGTCAATGAGAAAGATCCGAAGAAAGTCGAGATGGCTCTCTGGAAGATCATCCCTCCGGAAGAAGGCAACGACTTCTGCCACCGCCTCGTCGATCACGGACGCGCTGTGTGTACGGCAAGAACGAAACCTTACTGCGACAAGTGCTGTCTGAACGATATCTGCGGAAAGCATATATAAATTTATCTTGGATACACGGATTACTCTCCGTGGCAACACGTTATGATCTTTTGACATCTGGACTATACCAGTCTCAGCATGTCTTCCGGCATCGGAACACAAAATTCCATGTGCTCTCCGGTCATCGGATGCGGAAATGAAATCTTATGTGCATGAAGCGCCTGACGGTGGATTGGATAATCCGCCGTCTTTTCTTTTGTCTGTGCATCCGTCACCCGGTCGATCTGATTCCCTGCATACTTCGGATTGTATAAAAAATCCCCAACCAGCGGATAGCCCAGATAACTCATGTGTACACGAATCTGATGCGTGCGCCCCGTCTCAAGCTGCAACGCCACAAGACTATACAACTCCGTTGTTTTCAGAACCTGATAATGCGTAACCGCACGCTCTCCGTTTGTAAAATCAACGACACGTTCCAGACACGAGCTCTCCTTACGTGCGATCGGCGCATCGATCACACCATGCTCCGGCGTCACATGTCCCTCGACAATTGCAAGGTATTCCCGGTGGATTCCCTCTGCCTCTAATCCCTCCTTTGACTTAGCGGCAACCATGTGACTTAAGATTGCGCCACTGACCATATGCTTTGCTACGATCGTAAGCCCCGACGTATCGCGGTCCAGCCGGTTAATGCATCGGAAGACAAACGGCTTATCCTGCTTTTTAAAATACCACGCAAGCGCATTTCCAAGCGAATTGTCATAATTGTGGAGCGACGGATGAATCGGCATCCCGGCAGGCTTGTTGATCACAAGCAGATCCTCATCCTCATATACAATAGCAAGCGGAAGCTCCACCGGAAGGATTCCATCCGAACTCTCCGCCTCACGGATCTGCACCTCTAGCACATCCCCCTCCCGAAGGATCGCATTTTGAAAAACGCATATTCCATTCACCCAGATACTCTTCGGATCTTTTTTCAGATTCACGCGATTCTGCGTGGAATATCCTTTATGTTTTAAAAAGCTGCTTACTTTCTGTTCCGCATCATCCGCTGTAATTTTATATGTAATACTGCGACATACGCGCTCTCTTTCGATTCTTTCATTCATCCTTTTACTCTGCATTTATGTTTTATATTTACACCTCTGCTTCATCGTCCCGGCATCTACATTCCGGGAACCGATTCGAACATTCACCGGCATTGTCATAAATTCATACAACTATATTTTCGCATCATATACACCCGGATTCAAGTAAAAAAGCGATAATTACACATTCTCCCATCAGCGTAGGCATCGCTTTTTCTGTTTACTGTTGACATCGCGATAGAAATGCTTTATATTTACTACGACAGGCATACTACGACAGGCGTAGGATTGTCAGGCGTAGTATGACAAACAAAGTAAACAGATGAAAGAAAGGAGTCACTATGCTGAATATTAGCAGCGATGTCATCCGTGGTTACAATGACACCATGATTCTCTACCTTCTCTGGGAGAAGCCATCCTATGGTTACGAAATCTCCAAGCAGATCAAAACACTGTCCAATGAGAAATACGTGATCAAGGAAACCACGCTCTACTCCGCATTCACGCGCATGGAGCGTAACGGTTACATCGAATCATTCTCCAATGCGGATAACGCAGCCGGCAAGCGTCGCACCTATTACCGCATTACGGATGCCGGTCGCACATATTATAGAGAAAAATGCGCCGAGTGGCAGCTCACCCAGGAAGTTGTTGGCAAGTTTATTAAAAAAGAGGAGGAACCTTATGGAAACGATTAGAAACTATCTGGAGAATATGTTTTTAAATCTCCCCAATACACCGGAAGTTTATAAAGCCAAGAATGAACTGTGGCAGATGATGGAAGATAAATACACAGAGTTAAAAGCAGAAGGCAAATCAGAAAACGAAGCCGTCGGCATCGTAATTTCGGAATTTGACAATCTCGATGAACTTGCACAGGATCTCGGCATCTCATCCTTTATGCACAATCCGCAGATGCCACCGGCCGGCAGATCGTTGCGTTTGGAAGATGCCAAGACCTACTTGAAAGATTCCGCCAGATTTGCTTACCGCATAAGCTTAGGCGTCATGCTCTGCATCCTGTCCGTCTGCGGGCCGATCTTCTTTGACGCACTCGGCAGTACCTATTTTCATTCAGCAGACCTCTTTGATGCACTTGGCGTAACCACCATGTTTGTTCTGATTGCGATTGCCGTCGGACTATTTATCTACTCAAGCGTGCAGATCAACCGTTGGGATTACCTGAAGCGAGAACACATTGTAACCGATTTTGCAACAACCGATTATATCCACCGCGAAATGGAACACTACAAGCCAGGCTACGCGCTGCTTCTGACAATTGGTATCGCACTGTGTATTATCTGCGCGGTTCCGGCAATTGTTTTGGATGCATTTGATTTCTCTGATCCGTTTTTATCCGATTTGTCCGGCGCCTTTGTCATGATCCTTATTGCATTCGGCGTATTCTTCATCGTTATGGCATCGCTTCGTTTCGGCAGTTACAGAACGCTCCTCGGTCTCAACGATCGAACCACGGTCGGCGGCAACTACGTTCCCCATCGTGAAAAAGAATACAAGAATCCAACCGTGCGTGCGATCATGTCTGTCTACTGGCCAACCGTCACCTGCCTGTATTTATGCTGGAGTTTTCTGACGTTTGACTGGGAACTTACCTGGATCATCTGGCCGATCGCAGCGATCATCCACTCACTGATCCATAATCTTTTGGCAGAATAGGAGGCAACTATGAAAAAAGGAATTTATCTTACCATTATTACCATTATTACTGTCATCTGCATTATCGGAGGAAGTCTTTACCATTTGGTTAATTTTCTCTCGTTCCTTCCGTTTCACACCACCACCTCCAGCAGTTCGACAAAGGAAGTCGCTTCTTCGGCATCAGAACCGCTTGATGCTTTTCAAAATATTGTGGCAGACACGGATGTTGCAGATATTACCGTCTGTACCGGAGATGATTATTCCATCGACTATCAGGCAACTACGAAGCTTGCACCAAAATACGAAGTAAAGAATGGCACCCTGACGATCCAACAAACTGTAAAACATACAGACAAATGGGGAATCGGGACCCCAAAACGGCGTTGTAAAATTACGATTACCATTCCTGCGGAAACATCCTTAGCTTCCATCGATATCGACGGAGATGTCGGTGACATTATTGTCACAGGAATTACATCATCAAAGCTGGTAACGGACAATGCTGTCGGTGACACGGAAATCAAACAATGTACCATTCCATCTATCGAAACAGACAGTGCTGTCGGTGATACCGATATCATTGATTGTAACTTTAATAAACTGGATGTAGACGGTGACGTCGGTGATATTACGGTTCAAAGCAAACAGGATCTCTCCGATTACAAAATGGAGTGTGATACCAGTATCGGAGAAGTCTCCGTCAACCATCATTCTCACAAGGACAACTACTCACAGCGTGGTAAAGCCGGAACAATCATCCTTGATAACTCTACCGGAGATATTTCTGTATCTTATTAATATGATTGATACACAAACAAAGACCTGCCAAAAGGCAGGTCCTTGTTCATTAAAGGGTATAAAATATGAAAAAATAGTAAGCGTAAAAATTTATAATTTGAAGGTTCCGATTGCTTCCTCGAGCTGACTCATACTCGCCATTGGTCTTTACCTTTGCAGATGCACATACCGTTATGCCAAACAATATAAAACAAAATAGGAAACTTGCAACGATATACTTTTTCGCTCTCATTTTCATACCTCCGCCCGCTTAGATTTCCTTACATTGCTACTACTCTCTACTTTGCTGTTATTCGGATTTTATACTGTGCAATTACTTTTCCCTTGGAATTTTTGGCTTTCAGCCACACCGTTCCTGTCTTCTTGGCCTTCGCATAAAATCCACTTGTATACGGTGTAAACTGTTCTACTTCAAGAACCGAAGGTTTTGTCGACACCCAACGTACATATCCGTCTGTTCCTGTCTTTAATTTTGTGTTCAGATCCACAACCTCTCTCTTTTTGACCGTAAACGTCTTCTTATACTTTTTTTGCTGACCTGGGAAATAATAGTAATCATATAAGCCTTGTATACTCTGGACCGCTTTCGGGCGATACCCATAATGGATCGTGCCTCCCGGAAAATCACTTATCTCAGCCATTTCATCTGATATAGCCCAGTTCAAATTCCATCCCTTAGGTCTTTTTTTTGCCTCACACAAAAGTCCTGTTGTATCTGATATCTTTGCAAAGGCACCATACCCTATACGCTTTACTCCTTTGGGAATTATAATCACCTTCGCTCCACACCTTTTATCAAATGCCAAGCTTCCGATCTCCGTAACCGATTCCGGAATTCTATACGTTTTGGATATCTTACCAATAACTTCACAGATTTTTGTCCGATCTTTGTTATACAGAATATGCTCCTTAGGACTATAACTATAATATGGATTGTCCTTATTCACCACAAATGATGTCAAAGCTGAATCCTTGTCTGTCAAAGTCCAATTCTGCTCTTTCAGACTCGCAGGTATCTCCAATGTTGTAATACGGCTTCCGTTCTCTTTTCCCCACGCGACCGTAAACATACCAACTGCTACCTGTTCTGTTCCCTCTGCAATTTTAAAATATCCGCTTGTTCCTTCTCGAATATCAACTAACCATCCATCAAGATATAATCCATCACCAATCCAATTTTTCTCATCGTTATAAAATGCTGTATCTTGAAATGCTTGCACCCCCAACCACTCTAACGAATCCGGTAGCTGAATATCTCTTAATTTCTCACACCCACGGAAACTACCCGGTTCCAAATCTTTTACCGAATTTCCAAATGTCACATTTGTGAGCTGTTTACAATTCTCAAATGTTCCACTATTAATTAATTCTATTGAATTTCCTATTATCACTGATTGGATATCTGTTCCCGAAAATACAGAATGGACTATGGATACGACATTCTCCCCTCTAAATGTATCCGGTATTACAATATCTACCGATGTACCTTTATACCCTGTGACAACATATCCTTTATCGCTATGCTCATATTGCAAACCATTCTCATCGGTATATGTCTTTGCAGATGCACCTACTGTTATTCCAAACAATATGAAACAAAATAGGAAGCTTGCAACGATATACTTTTTTACTCTCATTTTCATACCTCCTCCCACTTAGATTCCCTTACATGGCTACTATTCTCTACTTTGCTGTTATTCGGATTTTATACTGTGCAATTACTTTTCCCTTGGAA
>URQG01000099.1 GCA_900549895.1 uncultured Lachnobacterium sp. | reverse complement strand
GCGGCGGCGGTCCCGCATCCAGAGAAACTCCACTGTTAAATCCGGTGGCGGACTGCAAGGGGCTTCATGCATTGCTTTTGTCCGGTGGATCCGCCTACGCATTAAACGCAGCGACCGGCGTCATGAACTATCTGGAAGAGCGTGGTATCGGTCTTGCAGTCGGTCCGACCGTCGTGCCGCTCGTCTGCCAGTCGGATATCTTTGATCTCGGATTCGGCCGCGCGGATGTGCGCCCGGATGAAGCAATGGCGTACCGTGCCTGCAAAAATGCCTCATACAGCTCCGTGCCGCAGGGCAACTATGGTGTCGGCTGCGGCTGCACCGTCGGCAAACTGATGGGATCGGAGAACTGCATGAAAAGCGGCATCGGCTGCTACGCCGTCCAGATCGGTGAATTGATGGTCGGCGCGATCGTCGCCGTCAATGCTTTGGGCGATGTCTATGATATGCAGACCGGCAGGCTTCTTGCCGGATGCCACAAAGACGGACATCTGGTTTCAAGCGAAGATCTTCTGTACAAACTCGCGGCAGATCAGAAATTATCCAACACAAACACGACCATCGGTGCGATCATTACCAACGCAAAGATGGACAAGACCACACTGTGCAAAGTCGCATCCATGGCACACAATGGATACGCACGCACCATCCGCCCTGTGCACACCATGGCAGATGGCGATTCGATCTACGCATGTTCGGTCGGCGAAGTCGCTTCCGATGTCAATGTCGTCGGAACGCTCGCGGCACATGTCATGGCTATGGCGGTCAACAATGCCGTACTTCATGCGGAAAGTATGCTCGGCACGATTGCATGCAGGGATCTGTAAAAGAAAACCGTATGACCGGATTGATCCTGGTCATACGGTTTTCTTATACCATCAAATTTATTCCACATAATTCCAATCCCCATAGTGCTTACAGCCTCTGCTCTTTCGTACCTCTTTCATCTTCTTTGCCACTACGGTTGTATCAAACATATTGTTTCTCCATATTCTACTTTTCCGTATCAATATGCAAACCTTCCGCAACATTAAGACTGTCAAGGATCTTCTCTGCTTCATCCGCCGCGAAATTACCGTACATTCCGATCGTCAGTCGGTCGTGTTCCGTGTAGACATTGGCGGTCGTATAAGTCTTACCGCTTTTTCCTTTCGTGTTTGTCATATAGACTTCCACGCCGTCCTTCGTTGTGTAGTAGCTGATGTTGATGTTGCCGGAATAAAGCTCGTACGGATCTTCGTTTGTCGAGCGCTGGTCTGATGCCAGTTCGACACTTACGAAATTCTCATCCGCATCGCGAAATCCTGAGAAAAAGCGTGACTGCAGGCAATCCTTTTTGCTGTCATCCACATAGTAGAAGTCGCAGCCGTACTCTCCGGCAAGGCGCGAATACTTCTCCTCGATATAACTGACATCCAGCGGAATGTTCCAATCCGCCAAAGCATCACTCAGGTGATCGTAATCATAGGCTTCAAAATATTGGAACTCGTCATCCACGTCCGTCCCGATCAGTTTACGGTTCCACTTATCGGCCGCTTTGCCCCGCTCGATCGTATACGCCTGATTTGAATCGGCATCGGTAAGAATATCGATAAAAGCCTTCGGTGTAAGATCCTTGAATCCATCTTCATTAAAGTCGGCATCCTGATATCCGATATCGGACTGCCATGGTTTGATGTCGTGATCTTTTTGCAAATCCTCAACACTCGTGTAACCTTTCATATGAAGCTGCTTCACGAGCACGGTTGCCCCGTACACCGTTGTTCCTGCCAAAAGCACAACGATAGCTGCGGCTGCTACGCTTTTTGCCGCAAAACGCCCGCGGACGACTTTGCGCTCTCGAAAGTTCTTCGCATCCTGAATGTAGTTCTCATCAATGTCGGACATCGCATCCAATAATTTCTTCTCGTCCATCATAATAATCCCTCCTCTTCTAAATACACTCTTAATTTCTTTCTGAGGCGGAACAAGATGGATTTGATCCTGCTTTCACTGGCATGCGTCGCTTTCGCGATGTCGCGCACCGGGTCCAGATACCAGTACCTGCAGACGAACACATTCCGGTCAAAAGCGGAAAGTGTTTTAAGAAACGCATTGATCGCTGCCGTCAATTCACGTCCCTCGATCTCGCGCTCCACATTTGTAGAGTGCGCGATACAATCCTGCAGTTCCTCGAGTACCAGTTCTGTCTCATGTCCCCCGCGCTGCTTTCGCGTCCGCGTGCGCATGCGGTCGATCGATGCGTTGCGCGTGATTCTGCCGAGATACGCCGCAAGATGCTTCGGCTTCTGTGGCGGAATCGTGTTCCACGCTTTCAGCCATGTGTCATTGACACACTCCTTGGCATCCTCCTCATCCCCAAGGATGGCACGCGCGATGTGCATACAGTACGCATTGTATTTGCTGCTCGTCTCGGTGATTGCCTGTTGCGCCCGGTCGTAATATAAGTTGATAATTTCGTGATCTTCCATCTTTATCCCTCTTGTAGCTACATTCTTTATTGCCTTCACTTATATACACGACAACGGGATCGGATTGGTTGCATGTTGGAAAACTTCTACTCATCACTCTGGCGAATGCGCTCGACCACACTTCCCTTCTTACACAGCACGTTCAGTAAAATAAGCGGTGCACCGACACAGATAACCAGAAGTGCCAGAACAACCACACAGATTGGACCTATCGGGAGGAAAAACGGCACATTCATATAGTTCATGGATTGATACAGTCCCCACGTAACCGGCAGCCCGACCACAATGGTAACGAGGATTGCACCAAATGCATAAATACTTCCCTCCCTCATGAGCATATGATTCATCTGCTTTCGCGTCATTCCGATGCTCTCTAGGATGGCAAGCTCCTTCCTGCGGTTTGCAATATTACCGATGATCGTATTGATATAATTCATGACACCAATGATGGCGAGAATCAGCGAAATTCCTATTCCGACACCGGTCATATTTCCCTGCGCCGCTTTCAGTTCCTTCATTGATTCGATCTTGGACTCCATCTTCAAGCACTTGGCATCCTTCGAATCCGCAACGATCTGTTCCACACGCCTCTGCGTTGCCGCATCATATGCCTTGTCATAATACACGCAGGCTTTATAGGTATAAGTATCCAGATGCAATGCCGCAAGCGCATCCTGACTGATAATGATCGTCGGCGGATACCCTGCGATTGGTCCGGTCATCGTAGAATCGTCCGTAACACCTGCAATCTCAAAGGAAAAAGCATGATCCTCATTTCCAAGTTCCGCCGCATGCAACGTTTTTCCCACCAGCTCCCGATCTTCAAACGACAAACCATCCCGATAGATCACGCAGATTTTTCCCTGTTGAAACGCTTTCGCATCAATCGACTGCTCTAGTGATTCATTTAAAATCTCAAAATTTTTCTCGTCAATTCCGACCAGAACCGTTCCGAAATTCTCCGGATGCTCCTGGTATTCCTTCTTCTCATCCTCATAGGAAATCTCCATCCACATCTCATAAAACTCGCGCATCCACTTGTCTGCAAACTCCGGCTCCCACGGAACCATCGCCTGCGCCGTTGTGACCGTATGCATCTCCCGCACACCGTCCGTATTGGCAATCTTTTGCAAGAAAACATCGTCCATGACCTCTTTCCACTTCGCACCGTCCTTTGACAAAAGGCGATTGCTGATCTCCATATCATCATTCCATGCGCTCGATACGATAGTGCGCGGCCCCTGACTCCGAAGTAGTGTAATCACACACAAAAATACGGAAAGTCCTGCCGCAAGTGAGAGTATGCTGATAAATGTTTTCTTTTTCTCCACCGAGATTTTCCGTATACTCATCTGCCATATCACATTGCCATTCTCATGGGTGTGATGCTTTTTTCCGCGAACCAGGGTTTCTGCCTGATACCGATTTGCCTCGATCGGCGTGACTGTGACTGCGATCTTTGCTGGCTTCCTGCTTCCGACATAGACCGTAGCCGCAACAAGAAGTACCGTCAGCACAAAGATGGCCGGATGAAATACCACCTGCACCTGATCCCGGATCCCAAACGCTTTCACAAGTGACGGAATCACAAAAAACGAGATGCTGCATCCACCTGCGATTCCAAGAACCATTCCGCTCACGCCCACGATCAACATCTGACGATAGATCAGTCGGTAGATCTGCCGTCCCGTCATGCCGACCGTCTGCAGCAGACCATAGTAGCGGATATTTCCAGTGACCGACAAATACATGATGTTATAAATCAACAGATACGCGCACACACAGGTGACGAGGAGCAACGCCAGAAGCCCTAGATAAAGCGGAACCGAATTTCCAAGCTCCGTCATAAAGAAAATTCTCTGCCTTTTGGAGAGATTCATCGACGTGATAAACGTATTCTGCTGCTCAGTAGTCATAATCTTTTGTCTGAAATTCATCATAATGCGCCCGGAGCTAACGCTGTCTATGCTCCAGCCGGATGCATCATAAAACGCCTTGGATACGTAGAATGTATTCTTCGTTCCGTACCCGTCCCAGATGCCACATATCGTAAAATCCAGATCCTGCTGCACGCCCTGCGGATTCGTCCACTTCACCCGGAACGAATCACCGATTCCATAATCGCTGAGCCCGCATTCTTTGAGTGCCTTTGGGGTGACCATCACCTCATTCTTTTTGGTCGGATAACGTCCCTTCACATATTTCCTTGCCGGAGCCTGCATTTTGTCCCAAAACGTGTCATCCACCCACGCAAGCGACGTGTCCGCCATATCATTCTTCTCGGAACCATCGATAAATCCTGCGATTGCAAGCACACCGACCTCCGTAATGTCTGCGTTGTCTCTCAGCTTCTCCATCTGCTCGTCCGTAGCTCCATACATGATGGCATCAAACTCGGCTCCGTTTAACCTGAGATTCTGGATTTTCCACATCTTAAAATAGGTTACCCCAACCGTCAGCACGGAAAAAAGCATGAATGCCGATAACAGAATTGCCAGAAAAATCACCAGATACCTTCGGCGGTTGTGCTTCAGCGATGCCCTGGCAAGATTCTTTATGACCGTCTGATTATTATTAGTCAGCATCACGATCACCCGCTTCCTGATCTATATTGCCAGATATGATGCGACCATCCTCGATCCGCACAATGCGATCCGCCATCTGTGCAATGTCCTGATCGTGTGTAATCAGAATGATCGTCTGCGCATATCGTTTCGCCACAACCTTGAGCAGTCCCATCACCTCATGGCTCGTCATCGAATCCAGATTCCCGGTCGGTTCATCCGCAAGTATGATTTGAGGCTTTGCCGCAAGCGCCCGCGCGATCGCAACACGCTGCTGCTGACCGCCGGACAATGTGCCGGGAAGTGCCGCTTTCTTATCTTCAAGCTGCAATAATTGTATAATCTCTTCCACAAAATCACGATCCACACGCTTGCCATCCAATTTGACTGGAAGAACGATATTCTCATACACATTCAGATCCTGCACAAGATTGTAGCTTTGAAAAATGAATCCCACCTTTCTCCGCCGAAAAATTGTCAGTTCCTCCCGGTTCATCCCGGCAATATTCCTGCCTGCGATACAGACCTCTCCGCTTGTCGGCACATCAAGTCCTCCAAGCATATGTAAAAGTGTGCTTTTACCACTTCCCGATTTGCCGATGATTGCAACAAATTCCTGCTCTCGTACACGGAAATTGATATCATCGAGCGCCTTCACCGTATTGTCACCGAGCTTATAATATTTTTTTAAAGCCCGCGTTTCCACCATCCAGTTTTCCACTGTTCTTCCTCCTTGACCACTCTGTTTTCCACGTCAGTTCCCTTGACGTCAGCTTTTAGCATAGCGGTCAATTATCACAAACCAATCACGCCGGCGATCACATTTCTGTGACATTCGCATTCTGCAAATGCAGCCGGAATGTTGCGCCCACGCCCGGTTTCGATACAACATCCACATATCCGTCCTGCGCCTCCATGATCTTTCTGGTCAGATACAATCCGATGCCAATGCCCGGCCGTTCATGCACTTCCGGCTCCCTGTAAAAACGCCCGAAGATCTGCGCCTGCCGCTCCGCAGCAATCCCTCTTCCGGTATCCGTCACCTCAACTACCGTAAAAATCTCCTGCCTGCGCACCGTCACGCGGATCTGTCCGTCCTCATCGGTATATTTGACGGCATTCTCCAAAACATTTCCGATCGCCTCGGTCGTCCACTTCGCATCATGCATGACGGTAAGCTGCGTGGGTCCGTCCACGGAAAGCTGCTGGTTCTTCTTCGATGCTTCCACAACGATCCCCGCCACTGCCTTTCGGATCGTCTCCATGAGATCCTGCGGCTTTTTCCTGATCTGTATAATGCCGCTCTCCATGCGCGACAACTTGATCATGCTCTCCATCAAAAACTGTAACCGCCCGGTCTGATGCGCCAGACTGTCAAGTGCCTGCATGCCCTCCTCGGAATGCGCCTCCTCCGCCAGCAGATCCAGATAGATTTTCTGATTTGCAAGCGGGATACGGCTTTGATGTGCAATGTCGGAGATCAAGCTTTGCAACTGCTCCCGTTCTTTTTCATTCTTCTGCTCGCGCAATGCAAAAATGTGATTCGTGCGCAGCAACTTTTCCTGCAGCTTCGCAAAAAGCGAATCGTCAAGCACTTCCGCTTCGCTTTCTCCCTCGACGATCGCATCGAAACTTTGCTCCATCTGTCCGGCAAATTTATCCACATCTTTTCGCAGCTTGCGATACCGCATTCCCATAAATAAAGCAACCACAGCCATCACAAGCGCGACCGTCAATTTCCAATCCATTGATATCCCATCCCATAAACATTCGCAATATATTTGTGTTCTCCATCTTCGATCTTGGCACGCAGCCGACCGATGTTGACAGCGAGTGCATGCTTGTCCACGATCTGATTACCGTTCTCCCACAACACATCCAGCAGCATATCGTATGTCAGGAGCTGATTTCTCGCATGCAAAAAAGCAGACAGAATGCAGAACTCCGTCGGCGTAACCGCACACAACTGCTGCCGTATCCTCACCTTGCCCTGCGTCAGCGAAACCGTCAGATAGCCGTCCTCATAATCCTGTGT
>URQG01000098.1 GCA_900549895.1 uncultured Lachnobacterium sp. | reverse complement strand
AAATAGGAGGACTAATTCATGAAACGTTCAATGAAAACCATGGATGGAAACCATGCAGCAGCTCATGCTTCTTATGCATTTACTGATGTTGCAGCAATCTATCCTATTACTCCTTCATCTGTTATGGCTGAGGCTACAGATGAGTGGGCAACCGCAGGTCGTAAGAACATTTTCGGACAGACCGTTCAGGTTACAGAGATGCAGTCTGAGGCTGGTGCAGCAGGTACTGTTCACGGATCTCTTGCAGCCGGTGCATTAACAACTACTTATACAGCATCACAGGGTCTGTTACTGATGATCCCTAACCTGTACAAAGTAGCTGGTGAGAGACTTCCGGGCGTATTTAACGTATCCGCTCGTTGTGTCGCTACACACGCACTGAACATCTTCGGTGATCACTCAGATGTATATGCTTGCCGTCAGACAGGTGTTGCAATGCTTTGTGAGTCATCTGTACAGGAAGTTATGGACCTTACTCCGGTTGCTCATTGTGCAGCAATCAAGGGAAGAATTCCATTCATCAACTTCTTCGATGGATTCCGTACATCTCACGAGATTCAGAAGATTGAGACATGGGATTATGAAGACCTTAAGGATATGGTAGATATGGATGCAGTTGATGCTTTCCGTAAGAATGCATTAAATCCAAATCATCCGGTAGAGATGGGATCTGCTCAGAACCCTGATCTGTTCTTCCAGTCAAGAGAGGCTTGCAACTCTACATATGACGAGCTTCCAGCTATCGTTCAGGAATACATGGACAAAGTTAACGAGAAGATCGGCACAGATTACAAGTTATTCAACTACTACGGAGCAGCTGATGCTGACCGCGTAATCATCGCTATGGGATCTGTTTGTGAGACAATCGACGAGACAATCGATTACCTTATGGCTAAGGGTGAGAAAGTCGGCGTTGTTAAGGTTCGTCTTTACAGACCATTCGTTAAGGAAGCATTAATCGATGCGATCCCGGATACTGTTAAGAGAATCGCTGTATTAGACAGAACTAAGGAGCCGGGTTCCCTTGGAGAGCCTTTATACTTAGACGTTGTTGCAGCACTTAAGGGATCTAAGTTCGATCAGGTTACAATTACAAGTGGTCGTTACGGATTAGGATCTAAGGATACTACTCCTGGACAGATCATTGCAGTATACAACAATACCGAGAAGCCAAGATTTACAATCGGTATTATCGATGATGTTACAAATCTTTCCCTTGATGTGAAAGAGAATCCTGTTACTACACCGGAAGGAACTACAAACTGTAAGTTCTGGGGTCTTGGTGCAGACGGTACTGTAGGTGCCAACAAGAACTCTATCAAGATCATCGGTGATAACACGGATATGTACGCTCAGGCATACTTTGATTATGACTCTAAGAAGTCCGGTGGTGTTACAATTTCCCACTTACGTTTTGGACATTCTCCAATCCGTTCAACATACCTGATCTCTCAGGCAAACTTCGTAGCATGTCACTGTACAGCATACATCTACAAGTACAACATGGTTCAGGATCTTGTTCCTGGTGGTACATTCCTGTTCAATACACAGTGGTCAGTTGATGAGTTGGACGAGAAATTACCTGGACAGGTTAAGAGATACATCGCTGAGAACAACATCAACTTCTACATCATCGATGGTGTTAAGATTGGTAAGGAGATCGGTCTTGGTAACCGTATCAACACGGTTCTTCAGTCAGCATTCTTCTCACTTACAAAGCTGATCCCTGAAGAGGAAGTTATCAAGCTTATGAAGGACGCAGCTACAAAGTCTTATGCTAAGAAGGGTGACGATGTCGTTAAGATGAACCATGACGCTATCGATGCCGGTGCTACAGCATACGTTAAGGTTGACGTTCCGGAGAGCTGGAAGAACTGCACAGATGATGATTACTCTGTAGAAGTTAAGGGAGACAACAAGGAAGTTGTTGACTTCGTTAAGAACATTCAGCAGAAAGTCAACGGACAGCAGGGTAACACAGTTCCTGTATCTGTTGTTAAGAAATACGAGACAGGCTGGACTCCATCCGGTACAGCAGCATACGAGAAGCGTGGTGTAGCAACTGACGTTCCGGTATGGGATGCTACAAAGTGTATCGAGTGTAACCAGTGTTCTTATGTATGTCCTCATGCAGCAATCCGTCCGGTTGCTATGACAGAGGCAGAAGCAGCTGCGGCTCCAGAAGGAATGCAGATGAAAGACTTGAACCAGATGCCTGGATACAAGTTCGCAATCGTTGTATCAGCATTCGACTGTACAGGATGTGGATCTTGTGTAAACGTATGTCCGGATAAGGTTCAGGCTATTACAATGACTGGTTTCGAAGCACACGAGGATGAGCAGAAGTACTTCGATTATGCAGTATCACTTGATGATAAGGAAGACGTTATCGAGAAGTTTAAGATCAATTCCGTTAAGGGATCTCAGTTCCGTCAGCCATTACTTGAGTTCTCAGGAGCTTGTGGTGGATGTGGTGAGACACCTTACGCTAAGTTGATCACCCAGTTATTTGGTGACAGAATGTACATTGCAAATGCTACAGGATGTTCTTCTATCTGGGCAAACTCTTCACCTTCTACACCTTATACAACAAACAAGAAGGGACATGGCCCTGCATGGTCTAATTCATTATTCGAGGATGCAGCAGAGTTTGGTTATGGTATGTTACTCGCTCAGAGAGCAATTCGTGACAGATTAAAGAACGAGCTTGATGAGATCGATGCGAACACAGATAACGCTGATGTTAAGGCTGCAATCAAGGAGTGGAATGATACATTCACTTCTGGTATCGAGAACGGACCGGCTACTGAGAAGTTAGTAGCAGCATTAGAGGCTTGCGGATGTGATGCTTCTAAGAACATCTTAAAAGAGAAGGATTACCTCGCTAAGAAGTCCCAGTGGGTATTCGGTGGTGACGGATGGGCATACGACATCGGATTCGGTGGTGTTGACCATGTACTCGCTTCCGGTAAGGATATCAACGTAATGGTATTCGATACTGAGGTATATTCAAATACAGGTGGACAGTCTTCTAAGTCTACTCCTACAGGTGCAATCGCACAGTTCGCAGCTGGCGGAAAAGAGACAAAGAAGAAGGATCTCGCTGGTATCGCTATGAGCTATGGTTATGTATATGTAGCACACATCTCTATGGGTGCTGATATGAACCAGTGTGTTAAGGCTCTGGCAGAGGCTGAGGCATATCCGGGACCATCACTTATCATCGCTTACGCTCCATGTATCAACCATGGTATCAAGAAGGGTATGAGCAAGGCTCAGACAGAGGAGAAGTTAGCAGTTGAGTCCGGATACTGGTTCAACTTCCGTTACAACCCAACACTTGCTGCAGAAGGCAAGGATGCATTCTCATTAGACAGCAAGGAGCCAACAGGCGATTATCAGGCATTCTTAAAGGGTGAGAACCGTTACGCATCTCTTGCTAAGTTCAACCCAGAGAGAGCAGCTGAGTTATTTGCAAAGGCTGAGAAGAACTCTAAGGATGAGTACGATCACTTAAAGAAGTTAGTAACTCTTTATGCTGGCAAATAATTCATAGAATTTCATAACTGATAATTCTTATAGAGCAGGAAGCATGTGCTTCCTGCTCTTTTTCTGTTGCTATCCATTTACAAACGTGGTCGATAATGATACAATAATCTGAGAATTTGTTACATGGGAGGAACAAGATGGCTGGTTTATTGCTGGAGTTGCGCAGGCAACTCGCGCGGAATCGACGTCAAACTACATATCACAAGCCAAATGTATATACATTAGAGCCACAGAAGAAAGATGAAAACCATGTGACAGAGAGTGTGAAGAAGGCAACGCAGGAATCATCGACAGAGATGCCGGCGGACACAAAAGACGGAAAGATTCAGGAAAGGAACATCGGGGTTGTGAGCAAGGAAGATTTCTTACTTAGTCAGATAGATGAATTCAGAGAACGGGCAAAGCAGCTGCAGAGTCTGCTGGATACCAAGGAGACACAGGCGCAGGAGTTACAGACATTAGTGGATGAGCGTCAGGAGAAAGCGGATGCTTTGGACCAGATCCTTCAGGAACGCCAGGAGAAAGCAGACGATCTGACGCACGAAGTAGAAAAACAGATTGATTCTATTATCGCCAAGGTCGCTGCCAAAATGGATGAAATTGAAGCAACCATGAAGGACGATGTGGCTGAGGGTAAACGCTTTAATGAAGAGAAAGCAAAGGAATTAAAGGAATCATTAGAGCAGGTGCAGGAACAGTTAACGGTAGTTAAGAATGACCTGTCTGAAAAAGTTCATTCTGAGAATGTAAAGTGTTACCGTAATGTGCAGGATCTGTTCCGCAGTATGGATGAGAAAGTGGATCGTCTGACGCAGATTGAGTCTAAGGTAGGACGTACACAAGGATTGATCACAGTTGCACTCGTGTTTGGAATTATAAATTTTGGCATATTGATCGGTTTATTATTGATGAATTTGGGTGTTTTAGGTTTATAAGAATGTAAATACATGCAATTCTCCGTTTTGGAGAATTGCATTTTCTATCCTGGAAAATGATAGTTTCAGGTTGGGCGGAATCGCTGTGGAGTACAAAGAAACGAGAGATTGAGTATGGACAAGAAGAAAGTATGGGTTGTAGGACACAAACATCCGGATACGGATTCGATATGTGCCGCAATTGCTTACGCGTATTACAAGAATGCGCTTCATAAAAAAGAAAATTCGAGTGAAGATATAGAGTATATCCCAAAACGTGCCGGAAGTATAAGTGCAGAGACGATGTATGTATTGGATCGGTTTAAGGTAGAGGCACCGAAGCTGGTAACTGATGTCGGAACGCAGTTAAGAGATATTCGTATGCGTAAGACAGAAGGTGTCAGCAGTCATATTTCTATGAAAAAAGCATGGGAGATGATGAAAATTCTCGGGGTTGTCACACTTCCGGTCGTGCATGACAACAAGTTGGAAGGACTGATCGTAACCGGGGATATTGCGAAGTCCTATATGGATGTATATGATAATTCGATTCTTTCAACTGCGCGTACGCAGTACAAGAATATTATAGAGACACTGGAGGGACAGCTCCTGACCGGCAATGAGCATGCATATTTTGTAAAGGGCAAGGTTGTAATCGGTGTTGGTACACCGGAAGTGTTATCTTCTGCAGTGGACAACGATGATCTTGTGATGATCGGAGACCGTGAGGAGTCTCAGCTTCTTTGCATTGCATCGAATTGCAGTTGTATGATCGTTACCAATGGATATGAAGTAAGTCCGGAAGTCATCGAGGCCGCAAAGGAGAAGGAAGTGGTAGTGATTTCCACTCCGTATGATACATTTACCGCTGCGCGTCTGATCAACCAGAGTATTCCGATTAAGCATTTTATGACAAAAAAGGATATTGTGCATTTTGATCTGGATGATTATGTGGATGAAGTGCGTGAATCTGTAGCAAAAATTCGTCACCGTGACTTCCCGATCCTCGATGAAAATCAGAATTATGTCGGAATGTTTTCCAGACGAAACCTGATGAATACGCAGAAAAAGCAGCTGATTCTTGTCGATCATAATGAGAAGTCTCAGGCGGTATCCAATATTGACGAGGCAGAGATTCTTGAAATCATTGATCATCATCGCCTCGGAAGCCTTGAGACGATAGCACCGGTATATTTCAGAAACCAGCCACTCGGATGTACTTCTACGATCATCTATCAGATGTATCTGGAAAAAGGCGTAGAGATCAATCCGCAGATGGCTGGAATTATGTGTGCTGCAATTTTATCAGATACACTTATGTTTCGTTCTCCGACCTGCACTGAAATTGACCGAAGTGCTGCGCTTGCATTGGCCAAGATAGCGGGAGTCGAAGTGGCTGAACTTGCTTCGGCAATGTTCGAGGCGGGAAGTGACTTTGATAATAAAACAGAAGACGAAATTTTAAATCAGGATTTTAAAATATTCCACTCTGGAAATATCAATTTCGGTGTTGCACAGATCAGTGCAATGGGACGTCAGGAACTTGATAAGGTACAGGAACGTATTGAACCTAAATTAGATCAGCTTCTCGGTGAAAAACAGATTCAGATGGTATTTGTTATGTTGACCGATATCTTAAATGAATCAACCTATCTGATCTATCGTGGTACAGATGCTACACAGATAATTGCCAGTGCATATAATTGCGATCCTGCTGAGGATGGAGTTATGCTCAAGGGGGTTGTATCGCGTAAGAAACAGCTGATTCCGGTATTGATCAATACAATGGCGGAACGTCAGCAGGCATAGAATAATAACATATGAAAAACGAGAAATGCAATTTGTGGATTGTCATTTCTCTTTTTTTTATGTATGAAATGTGTGGATGAATTATTCGGCAGGTGGTGTCGTTTGCCGACTGAGCTGCTCTCTTGGTGAGCAACCGAAATTCTTTTTATAAGCGCGGGAGAAGGTGGAGTAATTTCGGAAACCACATTCGTAGCAAACGTTTGTGATCGGTTCCCCTTGCCGAATGCGATCACGAGCCAGTAAAAGGCGCTTTGTGGACAGGTAATTTCCAATCGTATAGCCGGTCTCTTCCTTGAAGGCATGCATGAGATGATAACGACTGAGATAAAATGTTTCTGCAAGAAAATCAATGGACAGGTCGTCTGTTAAATGTTCGTTTAAATAGTCGATAACATCAATCATCTTTTTATTCGAAGAGGAATTGGACAAATATTCAATTCCGTCATGGATGGCGACACGATTGAGTTGGATCATGAATTCCAGAAAAAGAAGATTGTGATAAAGCTCGTTTGCATATTCGTTGGAGTCCAGTGATTGTTCCAACTCACGCACAATCTGTCCGAGTTTTGTTGTGCCAAATGCAGGTACGCGCAGAACATGCGACTGCTTCTGGTGTGCCTCGATCAGACATTGTGCCAGATCATAGTTGTCTGTCCGGTATGTATTCAAATAGTCTTTTGAAATATAGATGATGATTCGCTCGTAGATTGCTGTATCGTGAAGAACCGGACGATGGACTTCGCCAGCAGGGACGCTGTCTCTTATACACATCTCCGAGCCCACGAGACGCGTAGTAATCTCGT
>URQG01000097.1 GCA_900549895.1 uncultured Lachnobacterium sp. | reverse complement strand
CTACACGCGTAAGATCGTCGGCAGCGTCAGATGTGTATAAGAGACAGATTTGAAACACCTGACAAAGGAAAAGTTCTCTTTGACGGCCAGGATATTACCAATCTTCCTGCAAACGAGAGAAAACTGAACACCGTGTTCCAGAAATATTCGCTTTTCCCGCATATGACCATTGCAGAAAATATCGCATTCGGGCTTAAAATTAGTAAGAAAAGCAAGGAATATATCAACGATAAAATTAAATATGCATTAAAACTTGTGAATCACGATGGATTTGAACGTCGATCCGTAGATTCTCTCTCCGGTGGACAACAACAGCGTATCGCGATTGCACGTGCGATCGTAAACGAACCAAAAGTGCTTCTTCTTGACGAGCCTCTCGGAGCACTTGATCTAAAGCTGCGTCAAAGCATGCAGTATGAACTGATCCGTCTGAAAGAAGAACTCGGTATCACATTCGTTTATGTCACACACGATCAGGAAGAAGCCCTTACCATGTCCGATACGATCGTTGTCATGAATCAGGGATATATTCAGCAGATCGGCACTCCGGAAAACATCTATAACGAGCCGGAAAACGCCTTTGTTGCCGACTTCATCGGACACAGCAACATCATTGACGGAATAATGATTGAAGATCGTCTTGTTGAAATTTTAGGTGTAAAGATGCCGTGCGTTGATGAGGGATTTGGCAATAACCAGCCCGTTGATGTCGTTATTCGTCCCGAGGATGTGGAACTTGTCGATCCTTCCGAAGGATACCTTGAAGGCGATGTTACCTCTCTCATCTTTAAGGGGGTTCATTACGAACTGGATGTTATGGCAAACGGATACGAATGGCTTGTTCATACGACCAAATATATACCGGTCGGAACTCATGTAGGAATAAAAGTTATTCCGTTTAACATTCAGATCATGCACAAGCCGGAATCTTCCGATGAAAAGGCGGTGGAAATCGATGAATAAATTCAAGCAACAGTTTTTGGCCGGTCCGTACCTCGTATGGATTATCGGGTTTATCATTCTACCGATGGTCATGATCCTTTATTACGCTTTTACCAACAGTGACGGTGCTTTTACCGTCGAATATATTGCCGCGATTGCAACAGAGACAAACCGTAAAGCAATCTTTTTGTCTCTCAAACTCGGAGTCATCTGTACACTGATCTGTCTGGTGCTCTCCTACCCGCTTGCAATGATTCTCAACAATATGCAGATCAAAAACCAGGGACTTGTCGTATTTATCTTCATGCTGCCTATGTGGATGAACTTTATGCTTCGTATTCTTGCATGGAAGCTTCTTTTATCCAAAAACGGTGTCATCAACAGCCTGCTGACAAGCATTGGATTATCGCGCATTAATATTATAAACACTCCCACCGCGGTCATCCTTGGCATGGTCTATGATTTTCTGCCGTTTATGCTGCTACCGATCTACAATTCACTGACACGAATCCGTAAGGACTGGATCGAAGCAGCCCGCGATCTCGGAGCCAATAATGTAACGATCTTCTTTAAGATCATTCTTCCGCTTAGTGTATCAGGCATCATCAGTGGAATTGTCATGGTATTCGTTCCGTCTCTTACGAGTTTCGCTATCTCGCAGGTGCTCGGCGGTGGTCATGTTCTTCTGATCGGTAATGTAATCGAACAGGACTTTATGCAGGGTATGCAATGGAATGCCGGAAGCGGCCTGTCCTTTGTACTCATGATTTTTGTAATTGCCAGTATGGCGCTTGTAAACCAATTTGATAAAGAAGGGGAGGGAACAGCAATATGGTAAAGAAATGTGCATCACGTATCTATATGTTTATAATCTTTGCTTTCCTTTATCTTCCGATCATCGTATTAATTGCATTGTCATTTAATAATTCGAAGACAAAGGTCGTCTGGGGCGGTTTCACACTTCGTTGGTACACAAACTGCTTTCAGGATGAGAAAATTATGTCTGCTTTTATAACGACGCTGCAGATCACGTTTCTCTCCGCAATTATCGCAACTCTGATCGGTACGCTCGCTGCTCTCGGAATCAATGCAATGCGCAAGCGGAATCAGACTATTTATCTCGGTGCGACAAATATTCCTCTTTTGAACGCGGATATCGTAACCGGTATCTCCATGATGCTGCTTTTTGTCAAATTCATGGATCTCGGATTTGTAACCGTATTGATTGCGCATATAACATTTAGTATTCCTTATGTCATCCTGAATGTTATGCCTAAGCTTCGGCAGGTCAACCGCAACACTTATGAGGCTGCGTTAGATCTTGGTGCCACACCAATGTATGCCTTTTACAAAGTAACCTGGCCGGAAATTCGCTCGGGTGTATTCAGTGGATTCATGATGGCTGTAACAATGTCACTGGATGATTTCAGTATTACTTATTTTACAAAAGGCGCCGGTGTAAATACCCTCTCCACTATGCTTTATACGGAGCTTCGTAAAGGAATCAAGCCGGAATTATACGCACTTTCCACAATATTATTTTTCGCAGTCCTTTTGATACTTCTTCTGGGCAATGTACATCCCGGAAAAAAGACTGCAACCGACAACAACTAAATTTGAAAGGAGTTTTTATATGAAAAAAAGATTATTAAGCATGGGGCTTGTGCTTGCACTTGCTGCCGGAAACATCGCTGCCTGCGGAAGCAATTCCGACAATGGAAAGGAAGGAGCAACACTGACTGTATTGAACTACGGAAAGTACATTGATGAAGATGCGGTAAAACAGTTCGAAAAAGAAACCGGAATTAAAGTAAAATATGAGGAATATGAAAGTCCGGAGGAAATGTACACAAAGTACAAGGCCGGTTCCATCGACTATGATGTCATCTGTTCATCCGAATATATGGTAGAGAAACTGATCAATGAAGGCGAAGTACTTCAGATGGATTACGCAGGTATGGAAAATTATAAAAATCTTGATTCGACGATCATCGATATGACATCTGCATATGACAAGGATCATAATTACTCTCTTCCTTATTTTTATGGAACCTTGGGACTTCTTTACAATAAAACAGAGGTTGATCCGTCTGTAGTTAAGAGTTGGGACTGTCTGTGGGATCCGACATATGAAGATGAAATCATTATGGAAAACTCAGTTCGTGATACATTTGCACCAGCTCTCATCGATCTTGGATATTCATTAAACGAGACAGATGAAACACATCTTCGCGAAGCTCTTGACGTTTTGAAAAAGCAGAAAGATGACAAAATTGTATATGGATATTATGTTGATGAGACGGCCGATGCAATGATCGGCGAGGAAGCGCTTATTGCGCTCTGCTACTCCGGCGAAGCCGCGCTTGCTATGGATGAAAATGATAATCTTGATTACTCTGTGCCGGAAGAAGGATCCAATCTTTGGATTGATTCCTGGTTTGTTCCAAAGACATGCAAGAATCAGGATGCTGCCATGCAGTTCTTAAACTTTATCTGTCGGGACGATATTGCAGAAACCAACTTTGAATATGTACAATATGCTTCTCCGATCAAATCGGTGGTTGAAAATCAGGATGCTGACGTTAAAGCAAATGAAGCAATCAATCCAAGCAGTGACACGATCAAACGCTGTGAAATCTACACTGCATTAGACGATGATTCCACCAAATTATACAGTTCACTCTGGCAGGAATTATTATCTAACTAATCGTAAAAAAATATTGATTTTTGAAATAAAACATGCTAAAGTAAGACCACGATATTCACCGTATCGTGGTCTTTTATTCTATGTACATTTCGTACAAAAATCCCTAAGTGTAGTTTATTTACCGTTTAAAAGGAGAAGTATGAACTATCAGGAGTTTTTATCAAACACAAGGACAGAACTGTCTGCTCGTGTCACACCGGGGGCAACTTTAAAAATTCAGACAATAACGAAAAATAATGGCACACATTATGACGGACTGATTATTTTGCAACCAGGTTCTAATATTGCACCAACCATTTATCTTACCCCTTATTATCACCGTTACCTTGACGGAGTACCGCTTGAAGATATCTATAACGATATTCTTACCACCTACGAACGTCATCTTCCGGAAGCGGATTTTGACATTGAAATGTTTACAAACTTCAATCGTGCCCGGTCACGTATCGTTATGCGGCTTATCAGTAAGGAGTACAATCAAGCGCTTCTAGCAGATATCCCGCATATAGACTATCACGATCTCGCAATCGTATTCTACTGTCTGGTCTATGCAGACGCAGACAATCAGGGAAGCATTCTCATTCATAATTCACATATGAATATGTGGAACACATGCATTGATGACCTCTATCAACTTGCGCAATACAATACTCCGAAGCTCCTTCCGTACAAGTTTATTCCCATGGCGGAACTGTTCAAAACACACCCACTGGCTCATTTGCTTGATCTGGAAGAAATCCCTATGTACATTCTCACCAATATTTACAAAACAAACGGTGCCAGTGCGCTTCTTTACGATGGTTTGCTGGCACAGATTGCCGAACAGTTTGAACAGAATTTCATAATTCTCCCGAGCAGCATACATGAATTAATCTTAATACCGGTTGATGCATGTAACACAAACGAACTTGAATACTATACACAGGTCGTTCATGAAGTCAACGAGACACAACTTGCAGATGATGAAGTTCTTTCCAACCATGCATACTTTTATCGAAGAAGTACAAAAGAGCTGATCAGCCAGCCATAAAATTACCCCGGCGCTGCTACGCCGGGGTTTACATTTATTTCATTTCACACAAAGAATCATATAATTTTTCATACTGTCTTGCTGAATTATTCCACGAGAAGTCTTGTTTCATTGCTCTTTGCATCAGATTCTCCCATGCTCTCTTATCATCAGAAAAGACATGATATGCGTATTCTATAATATGAAACATCTCATCCGCATTAAAATTGCAAAATGAAAATCCCGTTCCCGAATTTTCATACTCATTATATGCCTCTACCGTATCTTTAAGTCCTCCGGTCTCACGAACAATCGGAATCGTACCATAACGCATAGACATCATCTGGCTAAGTCCGCATGGTTCAAACAACGAAGGCATCAGGAAAGCATCTGCCGACGCATAGATCTTGTGTGCACGCGCCTCTGAATATCCGATATAAGCAGAAACTTTGTCCGGATATTGGGAATGAAAATGATGAAACACATTCTCGTACTTACTCTCACCCGATCCCAAAATTACAAGCTGAACATCCAACTTTGTTACCATATCATCCAGTATATAAGAAATGAGATCAAATCCCTTCTGCTCTGTCATTCTTGAAACAACACCAATCACAAAAGCATCTTCCCTGACCGGAAGTCCGAGTTCCTTTTGCAGCGCTGCTTTGTCCTTTTTCTTTACACTCATTACATTCTTTGATGTAAAGTTTGCCTCTATGTAAGGATCCGTCTCCGGATTAAATTCATCATAATCAATTCCGTTTAAAATTCCATACAGCGAATTCTTTCGTGCACGCATCAATCCGTCAAGACCTTCGCCGCCTTCTTGTGTCATGATCTCATTTGCATAACTCGGGCTAACTGTTGTCACCGCATCCGAATAGACAACGCCACCCTTGAGATAATTTGCTTCTCCATAGGATTCCAGTTCTCTATCGTTAAAAATCTGTTCTGGCAATCCGGTAATATCAATTACCTCACGAATTCGCCAGCGTCCCTGAAACTTAAAGTTATGGATTGAAAAAACGGTCTTGATTCCCGCATAAAAATTGTCAGCCCCAAAGGCCGTGTGCAGATAAACAGGAACCAGTCCTGTCTGCCAGTCATGGCAATGGATCACATCCGGTGCAAAATCGATATACGGTAACGCTTCAAGGACCGCCTTGGAAAAATATGCAAATTTTTCCACATCCTCATAAATATTGTTATATGGAGATGGTCCGGCAAAATAAAATTCATTATCGACAAAATAATAGCGAACACCTTTATACTCTGCCTCAAAAATGCCGGCATATTGTTTCCGCCAATTCAGATTCACATAAAAATGGCAGACAAAATGAAGCCCCGGCAAAAAAGCGGCATCCATACATGCATACTTCGGAAGGATGACACGTACGTCGTATTCTTTACGATTAAAATATTTCGGCAGTGACCCCACAACATCTGCAAGTCCCCCGGTTTTGATATAAGGCACAGCCTCAGACGAAACAAACAGAATCTTCTTCATTGTAAAACACCTCCAAAAGATAAGGAACTCCCCTCCCCTTATCTGTTTTTCATTTGTAATCTTATCTTGTCCGTGATCAGCGCAATAAATTCAGAGTTTGTCGGCTTACCTTTGCCATTACTGATCGTATAGCCAAACAGTTCATCCAATGTGTCCATCTTGCCACGGCTCCATGCGACTTCAATTGCATGTCGTATTGCACGTTCTACTCTGCTTGGCGTAGTCTGATACTTCTTGGCGATTCCCGGATAAAGTACCTTTGTAATGGAATTAAGCATATCCATATTGTTTACCGACATGATGATCGCTTCACGCAAATACTGGTATCCTTTAATATGAGCCGGGACACCCACTTCGTGTATCATCTCCGTTACATCTTCCTCAAGAGATTGCGGCGTATAAGACCTGTCATTCTCCATGGTAACGCCTTGATGCACATTCTTCATATTTCTTCGATTGCGCACGGATTTAATACGGTCAAGAATCTGAGCATAGTCAAAAGGCTTCATAATATAATAGTCCGCACCTTTTGCGAATGCATCCTCAGTAATGCATTCATTACCGACCGCACTGATCATAAGAAAAGTCGGACGGTTCTTTATGTTTCCGTCGGAGCGAATTCTGTCTAACACTCCCAGTCCATCCAATTTTGGCATGACAATATCCAACAAAACAACATCCGGTTCTTTCTCCTTTATCAAATGATATGCTTCTTCTCCATCTTTTGCTGTTCCGATTACCTGAAGTTCACTGTCACTTGACACAAGATCTCCTAATAATTCCAGTGTCATCTGATTATCATCCGCAATTGCGACATTAAGTTTACTCATAACGACCTCCTAATTAGAAGGTCAAATTCAGTCAGATATACTATAAACGAGTCGCAAACAATTTATTTGTCGATTTTTGCAAATAGTATATAAA
>URQG01000096.1 GCA_900549895.1 uncultured Lachnobacterium sp. | reverse complement strand
CGCCTGCCGAATGCTTAAATCCTTGGATATACAGACAAAATTCGTTGTTATAAGGCTTCCAATTTCATCCTCATCATAGGAATGAATCAGCTGAATATCTGCCTTGACATCTTCATCGAGAATCGGGCGCAGCTTCGCCTTAACACTCTCGTCAATGTCTTCTAAGAGGTCTACCGCATCATCCGAATCCATCTCATTGATGACTTCCGCCAGCTTGTCAATTCCCAGTTCCTCGATATAAGCCTGCGGCTCCTCAATATAAGAAAAGATATTGGATATCCATTCTGCTCCAAGCGTATCATATAACGCCTTTCGTTCCTCCCTTGTCAGGAAAGCAAAGCTTTGCGCGATATCCTTCTCGTGATAATCACTCAGTTTCTCGATCAGCTGTTCTCTTCCAAGACCGCTTCGGATGATAGATACAATATCTTCTGTAAACTTTGGTTCTTTTAATACTTCTTTTCTCATAATAAGCCTCCATTCTCCCTAAAAAAGGGCATAAAAAATCCACCGTAGCCAAATGCTACACAAACACATACGGTTGTGACATCCCTGACGGTGGATCGGCTTATATGGATAAAAGGCGCATCTACAGACACTTACAATAATCCCAGTCTATTCCACCGTTATATGTACTTCGACTATGACTATCACAACTGTCCATATCATTCGCCTCCTTCTTATTTTTTAATTTTCGCTTACTGCGCCACTATCGTAGCACTTTCACCCGAAAATGTAAATCCATTTTTCTTAACTTTTACATTCAAAAATTTTATACTATTTTCGCATTTTTCATTATAAATATAGAAAAAACATGCAGCAAATCAATCGTTCGCTGCATGTTCCAAAGTCTTATTTATTTTGCGATCTGATCGATCCAGGCAAACGCCTCCTTTAGATCATAATCGCCGCTATGCGGAAGCCCCCAAGGCAACGCAAAGTCTACGTCATACCCTTTGTTCTTCAATAGTGTTGCAAGGATTACCGGAATCGCGATCGAAGTATCCCGGTCGAAGGCTCCGTGTCGGATTCTCCAATGCTTCGTAGTATCACACTCTCCGATGAACGCCGTCGGATTCAAAAGCCTGATGACCGAGGCATCCGCCTTCTTTCCACCTGCCTTGGAGTGGCGAAGCGAGAAATCAGTAAAATGTCTTGCCATCACTTTGTCATCACCGAACTCTTCATTTTCCGGACTGTTTAACGCTAAGGCATCGAACGCCGGAACCGGCTTCATACGTGTAATCCTGGCAACGTATGCGTCCACATCAAGCTGGCTCGCCTGCGCTCCCTCATAAGAGATATAATCCTGTTCCTCGATTGCACTGCCTGCAACCGCAAGATCCGACAGACGATTCTGCGAATCGTGTGTTGCCTTCTCCTTCGTTGCCGAAGCCAGCACGAAACTCATCACATAATCCTTAAAAGAACCCTCGCCGTCTGCATCAAGTGTCAGCGCCTCACCGTCCTGATCACGGAGATCCAGCGAATTGACATAAGCCGGAAATTCTGCCTTCAATTCAGCTGACAATTCCTTCTGTTCCAGGCTAAGTTCTCCTACATCCGGAACCATCTTCGGACCTTCCGGACTCATCTTAAACTTCATCATATGATATACAGGCTCCTTCGCAAAAAGCCATTCATATGCAGCATCCGCGTGCTCTAAGTTATGAATCGGGCAATAACAGTTTGCGGCAAAGATATCGTCGCGTTCGTCCGCTGCACCGATCTCGTTCAAGTACGGTTCGTAATCCTTCGCATTTCCGGTTGCTCCGGCCAACGCAGACAGTGCTCCTCCGGCAGATGTACCGTTTGTCACGATTTTTTCTACATCGCCCGGAACTTTTCTGGCATTGTGACGCATATAGCGGATCGCGGCCTTCATATCCACAATGATCGCCGGTGCGCGGCCGGTAAGCTTTTCCTCCTGCGATGCAGTCTCATCACCTGCACCACCAACGAAAAATTCCTTTGACTTCATACCAGTGTTGCGACCTCTGATGCCCGCACACATCACAACATATCCGTGGAGCAAAGCTTCAAATGCGGAATTTGGCTTGTGGTTAAATTTGTCAATTCCAACTTCCATCGCCGGGCCTTCCATATATCCGCCAACAGTATTCGGCGCAAAAATCGGTGCTGTGTGAAGCGAATATCCATTGATTTCTCCGCCTTCATAATAGCACTCCGGCACATAGATATTTAATGTCTGCACCTTGCTCACTGGATTTGCACAATAAACGATGTGTTCAAACGCGCGGTATGTAACCTTGCGCTCTCCAAATTCACATGTTTTTACCTCATATTTTTCCGGGTCAAATGTTAAATCGTACATATTACTACCTCTTTTTTATTACCTTGTTTTATGCATTTTTATTATATTGATCTGCATATTTTTCTACATCCAATAACAGAACAATCACAAGAATTACAACACCAAGGATGGCTCCCATCCATGTGTAATCAAATTTAACAGCACTAATAATCTTTGCTGTCGGCTCTATATTAGGCTTATAACCAACTGCTGAAAGAATCCAACCTGTGAGAGCGCTTCCGATACCGATACCGATCTTGGATCCAATAGACTGAGCGGATGAGATCAATCCCTCGGAACGAATGCCGAATTTCCAGTTACCATACTCTACAACGTCCGGCACAAGTGCAAAGACTGCTGAGAAAATCGGTCCGACGCCAAGTGAACGGATTACCGTTCCCACAATGATCATAGTTGTATTATCCCCAGCAAATCCAGTGATTGCAAATCCCACTACGATCAACACGGCACCAAGTAACAAGAATGTTTTCTTATCCCATTTCTTTGAGATTGCGGGCATAAGGAACAGAATTAGAATACCTGGGAGCTGTCCAGCAGTCATCAGAACCGACATAAACATCGGATTTCCAAGTACCATGTTACAATAGAAAATCTGTGCGCCGATCGCGTTTGCATTCATAAGCATTGAAACTGCACCGAGTAACAGCAGAAGCCAGAAATACTTATTCTTCAATGTTGCAGGAAGCTGCTGGCTCATTGGAACGCTTGCTCTCTCCTTAGCCTCCTCCTCGTTTTCCATCTCTTTATTCAAAAGACCAGAAAACAGAATTAAAATGCAGGCAACTACACCAAAAATGATACTTGAAACTTTCCATCCACAATGCAGAACAAGTGGAGTGATTGCAGATCCTGCGATCAGACCGATGATGTTATTTCCCAAAGCAGAAAATGTTGCAAGCATCGTCGAATCATTTTTGTCACGCGTCATCAGTGGCAGCAAAGCGGTGTTTGAGATACCATAAATGGTGTATACGATACAACTCATAAAAATATAAGTTATGTATGCATATGCCAGTTTGCCACCTTCGCTCCATCCAAGTGGAACATTCATAAGAAGAATAATTCCAAGCAATGTGAGTGGTGCTGATGCGATCAGCCACGGTCTTGCTTTGCCAAGTCTGCTTGACGTCTTATCAACGATTCCACCCATAACCAGATCCGTCACACCGTCAAAAATACGGCAGACCAGAAACATTGTTGCAATGGCTCCTGCTCCGATCAAAGCCGTGTCCGTGTAATAATTCAAAAGAAACGCGGCTGCGATCTGATTGAAGATACATCCACCACCGGTTCCAATTCCATATGCCACTTTATTCATAAGCGGCACTCTTTTTTTGTTTTCCATACGAAAAACCTCCCTCGTCTGTGTTGTTTTGATACTCTTATTATATTTTGTGGTTCGTTGACAAACAATTCGGCTTCCGCTAGAATTAAGTCAAAATACGACTTAAAAGGACAGGTATCCTATGAATACGGATTATTTAAAAGAGTTTGTCGTTCTCGCAGAGACCAAAAACTTCTGGGAAGCTTCCGACCGGTTATACATGAACCAGTCGACATTATCCAAACACATTAAGAACCTTGAGACAGATCTTGGGGTTGATCTGTTTTCGCGCACCACACGAAGAGTGGAACTGACGAGCTACGGGCAGGCTTTCTTACCGTATGCCAAGTCGATCACGCATTTTGAATTTGAAGGAAAACAAACGCTACAGCGCATGCGCAATATCGAAAATGGTCTTCTCACGATCGGTGCCTTTCCTTCGATGCCACAGTATCATATCACACAGCTACTCTCACAGTTTCAGACGCTGTATCCGGATGGGACGATCCGTATCACCGAAGACGATCCCATGCACCTGATGCACTACCTCGAGAATGAGAGCTGTGAGATTATTTTCCAGCGCGAGGACAAGGCTACATTTGAGAAAAACTTTTTAAACGACACACTTGTCACACGTATTCCTTACCTGAAGGATCAGTTGGTCGCACTCCTTCCAATCAGTCATCCATTGGCAGGCGCATCTTCCATCACACTCCAGCAGCTGAAAGATGACCGGTTCTGCTTCATCAAGGAAGGATCTTTAATGTACCAGATTTCGATGAATGCATGCCAGAACGCCAACTTCGTTCCCAACATCGTGTTTACCAGCCACCGCATTGATTCCATACTTGATATGGTGACAAATCAGAACTGTGTGGCACTCCTGATGGATGCGCATCTGAAGCTTCCGGAAAACGGTCCGAAACAGACGGATGCTCCGTGGTGTATCGTGCCGATCACGCCAGTGATTTCCTCGCAGATTTCCATCTGTTACCGCAACGATAAACCTCTCTCTAAGAATGCGCAGCTTTTCGTTGATCTGTGCAACGACAACCTCTTTACGTAATCGGTCGGACAGGCAGTAGCCCTCGTCTACGTCTGTCCGTTTTCATGTTCTCCACACATATCTGTTACGATACTATCCAGCTGTTTCCGCAGCGTCCTCACGATCATTTTTATTCCAGCCGGATCAATTCCATCATAATGGATTCCAACCGAGACGACGACCGGCACCTGATGTTGCTCGTGCAAAGTCTTTGCCCACTCCTCACTGATGAAATCGTCCTTATGACCCTCGAACACTTGCGTATGCAGATGTCCCTGATCATCAACAACACTTACCGCGCCGATGTGTGGTCTGTCACCTCCGGTGATCAGCACATCGATGCCCCAACTTGTTTTGCTTAGAAAAATGTGGATTGGTTTCCCCAATACGATGATTTCCATACTCACATTCCTTCCCACGTCTGCATATGGTTTTGCATCCCTAATTTGCCGAGCAGGCGTTCAACAAAATTGTCCGTCCACTCCTCGATTGTCTGATATTTCTGATAATAACTGATCATTGGCGGGACAATCTGTACCCCCATCATGCTCAGTTCCTGAAGATTTCTTAGATGAATCGGGCTAAGCGGTGATTCTCTGGCAACAAGAAATAAGGGACGCGCTTCCTTGATGACAACATCCGCTGCGCGCAAAAGCAGATTGTCACTATATCCGCCGGCAATTCCAGCCACCGTCTTCATCGAACACGGAACGATGATCATTGCGTCGATTGAAAAACTTCCGGATGCCGGTCTGGATCCAATCTCTTCATTCTCATATACAACATCTGCCAGTTTTTTCACCTGATCCACGGTCACTTCTGTTTCCTGCTCAATCGTAAGTTTTGCCCCGCGCGTCATGACAAGATGTGTCTCAACATCGGACATTTCTTTCAGCCGCTGCAGCAGTCGTATTGCGATCGGCGCGCCGGACGCTCCGCTGATTCCAACTAATATTCTTCTCATAGTCTCCATCCTATAGGAATTCCCTCCATTTTTCTTCGTCGATATCCATAAATTTTGCCCGCACGAACTTATCCTTTAATGCAAACGGAACCGTGCAGTCAAAAATCGTTTTACAGCTGATTCCTTTATCCCAGATATTCGGGCTGTACTGCGGATTGGAACTCGGATCGAGCGGATGACACCGCACGCCTGGGATTGTGATCAGGTCTCTGTCTCCCTGAAACCTCGTGTTCATCGCCCACAGAACATCTCTCGTGTCGAAGATATCCACATCCTCATCGACCAGGATCACATGTTTCAACTCTGGGAACGCACTGAACGCGAGCAGCGCAGCCTGTCTTTGCTTTCCCTCATCGGTATGCACTGTCTTTTTGCACTGCAGGATTGCCATATATTTGCCGCCTCCGGATGGATGTGCATAGACGTTCGTAACTTTGCCCGGCAATGCCTTATTGATCATATTGTAGATGCTAGCCTCCGTCGGAATGCCTGCAAGGTTCACATGTTCCTCACTCGGTCCGATCACAGTCTGCATGATCGGGTTTCTTCTATGGGTAACAGCCTTCACCTTGATCAGCCAGCACTCATGACTCGCCGCTCCATTATATCCCGGGAACTCCGGCATCGCATATCCGGTGTGCGTATTCTGATCCTCGATCACCTTTACGCCCGGCTGGATCTCACCTTCGATCACGTATTCTGCGTTGGCGATCGCATTCTCTTTAATCGAGACACAAGGCGTAAGCTCCACCGGTTTCTTTCTGAGCGCACCTGCAATCGACAACTCATTGTATCCAAGCGGTGTCGTCGGCGGCTCGAAGCAGGAACCAACCTCAATTGCCGGATCCACACCGATTGATACAGAGATGGGAAGCGGCTCGTTTAATTCCGTTGCACGCTCCGCCATGGCTCCGATGTGTCGACTGCCAGGCTGCAGGAATATAGACAATTCATCTTTGGACTGAATACACATTCTGTGAATCGTCACATCGGAAAGTCCTGTGTCCGGGTGCGTCGCATAACACATTCCCATCGTGATATAAGGTCCTGCGTCGACCGGCGTATTGGTCGGTGCCGGAATCAATTGATACAGATCAAAATCCGCATCCGTCGCACGATGGATTACTTCCTGACAAGACGCTTTCTTGTCTGTTACGATCGGTTCGATGGGATGAAGCGCGGCGTCACAAAGCAGCTTGCCAAGCCCTTCCTTTCTGCAGCCGAGCAACGCCGCCACGCGCTCTCTGCTGGCAAGAAGTCCGATCAGTACACGCGCATCCTTATGCCCCTTGATATTATGAAAAAGCATCGCCGGTCCGTTGACTGTTGTCGGGCGCATAACCGTTCCTCCTGCACCCACGTGGCGGTATACACCTGCGAGCTCCGCTTCCGGATCAACTTCAATATCGGTTTCAACTAACTGATGCTCCATCTGTTTTAGCAACTCGATCGATGATCTTAAATCATTTACTTCCATCATTTTTCTCCCCTTACTATAATTTTGTAATCATTATAAGTGAAGAAAAGGAATAGAAAAATTCAAAAAACAGA
>URQG01000095.1 GCA_900549895.1 uncultured Lachnobacterium sp. | reverse complement strand
GATCGTCGGCAGCGTCAGATGTGTATAAGAGACAGGATATCGACAGGAATCGTATCAGCCCCGGCAAAGCGTGCCATCCGGCCGACCGAAGACGCATTCTTTGCCATAGATTTTGCCACAGCAAGCGTCACTTCCTGTCCCGCCTGGCTTACTCCCTCTGCAACGATGCCGTTGTCTGCACAGAAGATCAGCACCGCTTTCTCACTTAGATCAAGCCGCTCATCTCCTGTGATTGCACCAATCTGTGCCGTCATCTCCTCAAACCGGCCCATGCCGTCAAGCGGCTTGGCGATCGCATCCCAGTTTGCCTTTACCGCCCCGCGTATCACCTCATCCGGCCGACCGATCATGAGTCTGCCAAGCGTTTCCTTTGTTAAATTAGTCCAGATCTGCTTCCCGCAGCATTCCATAGATTTCCTCCATATTCAGATACTCCCGCAGTGTATCGGCAAGCTTGTCGTACTGTTTCTCCTTATACGCCTCATAGTCAAGCAGCGCACCGTCCTGCAATACCACACCTTTCTTCTTTGCCAAAGCATCCAGCATTGCATTGGCAATCTTCGCCTGATCAAAAATTCCGTGCACATAGGAACCATAAACATTATGGTACTCCTTCGATTCCACCACATATTCCCTGATCACAGACCGCTTTACATTTTTCCCTAGAACAGAATCCGTTTCATGAATTTCTTCCACATAGAATGTCTCTCCCATATGGATCTCATAACCGCTGAATCTGCATCCACTGATTCCTTTAAAAATGCCATCCAATTCATCAACCACGCCCTCGATCTGACAGCGCTTCTTACTCTTTTGCAATATCGTCTCCGTTGGCAGCAGTTCCATACCGCGCATCTGTCCGCCTTCTTCCACATGATCCGGATCAGCAATGCTTTTTCCAAGCATCTGATATCCTCCACAGATACCAAACACCGGAATCTCCTCCGCCGCTTTCTTTACCGCGGCTTCGAGTCCGTTCTGGCGCATCCACTTGAGATCGCCCATCGTGTTCTTGCTTCCCGGCAGGCAGATCATATCCGGATGATGCAGTTCGGCAACGGATGTCACATAACGCACCGTCACCTCCGGCATCTGTTCAAACACATTGAAATCCGTAAAATTCGAAATCCTCGGATAACGGATAACCGCAATATCGATGATTCCATCCTGTTTCTGTCCGAATCGTTCCGTCAGCGAATCCTCATCCTCAAGAGCCACCTGCATATACGGCACCACTCCGGCGACCGGTACGCCGCCGCGCTCCTCGAGCATTGTGATCCCCGGATCAAGACTTGTCTTATCGCCACGGAACTTATTGATGATAAGCCCCTTCACACGCGCTTTTTCCTCCTCGGTAAGAAGCATCAGCGTTCCGAGAAGCTGCGCGAACACGCCGCCCCGGTCGATGTCTCCGACCAGAAGCACCGGCGCATCGACCATCTCGGCCATGCCCATATTGACAATATCATTTTCCTTTAAATTGATCTCCGCCGGACTTCCCGCACCCTCGATTACAATGATATCCGCATGTTCTTCCAATGCGCGAAACGCTTTCTTAATGTCCGGAATCAGCTTCTTTTTATACGCAAAATAGTCGCGCGCGCTCATATTGCCGAGCACTTCTCCGTTGACGATCACCTGCGAGCCGACATTGTTGGTCGGCTTCAGCAGGATCGGATTCATGCATACCATCGGTGCAATCCCGGCAGCCTCCGCCTGCATGACCTGTGCGCGTCCCATCTCCAAGCCCTCGCTCGTAATATAGGAATTTAATGCCATATTCTGTGATTTAAAAGGTGCTACCCGGTAGCCGTCCTGCCGAAAGATCCTGCACAGACCCGCGACAAGAAAACTTTTTCCCGCGTTGGACATCGTGCCCTGCACCATCATTACTTTTGCCATCCGCCAATTCCTTTCTGCTTTACGCCGATTACCTTAGGCAATCCATTCGATGTTTTCCTCTTAAATCTGTTCCATCGGCGTACCACATTCTCTTGCATACGCCAGCAGCTTTTCATTCATTGCCTCATAACTTCCGAACTTCTCTCTGCAGCAGATAACTCTCTCGCAACCGCGCATCACACGCTCGGCCTCCTCGAGAACTTCATCCGCCACCGGTTCAAACGCCGGTGCCGCAATCACCTTCTGCGCCAATGCAGCCGCCACCGGATAGTCCAGATCATTTTCATAAAGAATTCCCGTTGCAAACGGAATTCCCTCTCTCTGCAGCTTCCGGTATACCGTTCTTCCGCTTCCGCCACCGGCGATCACGAACACTTTCGCCTCGCCTCCCGGTGCGGGCAATTCCAGATTTCCGTTGACCTCGTCAAAGCTTCCAGCCTCTATCCGAAACAGCCCCGACAGATAGCCGGGCTCAAAGATTTCATCCGGGCTTCCGTATCGATCCACCCGTGCGCCGTTTAAACAGAGGATCTTGTCCGCAATCCGCTCCGCAAGTTCCAGCTCATGAAGCGATAAGATGACGGTCAGATCTTTCTTACGACTCATCTCCTGAAGAACCGACAAAAACTCCAATTTATATTTTACATCAAGATACGATGTCGGCTCATCGAGCACAATAATATCCGGTTCCTGACAAAGCGCCCGCGCCAGCATCACACGCTGCCGCTGCCCGTCGCTGATATAACGGAAATCCCGATTCCCGATTTCCGTCACATGCACCAGTTCCATCGCCTCTTCCACGATCCTTTGATCGTTCGCCGTCAGGATTCCAAACCTTCCGGTATACGGATAGCGACCGGTCGCAACCACTTCCTCACAGCTCATCAGCTCCGTCTTAAGCCGCTGGGTCAGCACAACCGCCATCTTCTGCGACAACGCCTCTCCCGACATCCCTTTTAAATCTTCCCTGCCCAGATAGATCGTTCCGCCGAGCAGCGCAAGCTGCTTCGTGATGCTCTTAAGCACCGTGGACTTTCCTGCTCCGTTTGGTCCGATCAGCGTCAGAATCTCGCCTTTTTTTAACTCGATTTCGATTTCTTCGATCAGCGGCTTACGATCGTAACCGACCGACATCTTTTCCGCACGAAAATAGTACTCCATTACAGCATCCTCTCCTTATTCCGCCGCATCATCACAAAGATTACAACCGGCGCACCAAACACTGCCGTCACGGTACTGATACTCAGCTCTGTCGGTGCAAAAAGCATTCTTGCCAGCAGATCACAAAACAGACAGAACACACTTCCGCCCAGAAAGCAGGCAGGTATCATAAGGATCGGCTTTGTTGTCCGAAACAGCGCCTTGACCAGATGCGGCACCGCCACTCCGACAAAGGAGATCGGACCCGCAAATGCCACGATACACGCGGATAAAATACTCGATAAGATTACAAGTAGCACTCGAAAAAGCGGTATATTCACGCCCATATTCTGCGCATACACTTCGCCGAGCTGGTATGCTCCGAGCGGTTTTGCGAGCAAAAATACCAAAAGAAATGTGACAAACACCACACCGGTAATGACCGTTACATTGTCCCATGTCATTCCGGAGAAGCTTCCTCTCGACCAGTTATGAAGGTTGACGATATCCGAATCACTCGCAAACGTCACAACAAGTTCGGTGATCGCCGAACAGATATACCCGATCATCACGCCGCTGACCACAAGCATCGCCATATGATGGACCTTGTGCGACACGGCAAGTACAAATCCCATCGAAAGCATCGCTCCCACGAAAGCCGCAGCAATAAGCGCCGCAGAACTGACACGGATCGCATTGCCCATCAGAAATACCATCACAAGCGCTACAACCATCTTCGCCCCGGATGAGATTCCAAGCACAAACGGGCCCGCGATCGGATTGTGAAAGAATGTCTGTAGCAGATAACCGGCAAGGCCGAGTGCACCTCCAAGAAGCAGGGCTGCAAGGGTTCGCGGCATACGGATATCCCACAGGATCCGCTCATTTTTGACAGGATATCCTCCGATAGACGTAAGAATATCACGAAACGGAATCTCCACCGTTCCGATACATCCATTTAAGATAACAAGTACAAGCGTAGCAATTCCAAGTATGAGAAATGCCGATGTATAACGCATTTTCCGGTTATGTTGCATTTTCAACCTTCTCTTCCATTCTCTTTGTTTTATGACTGCGTATTTCCGGGTGAAACCAGGTCAGACTCTAGCGTCCGTTCTTCCTTTCATTTAAATGAAAAAGATACTGCATCGTATCTTCACTCTTTCCCTGTAACATGTTGTGCATATCGCGGATCAGGCAGCCGATCGACATAGACTGCTGGTACATATCGTTCGTTGTGCACCAGACATTGCCCTCTTTGACCGCCTTAAAATCCTTAAGTACACTACATTTGTCCAAAAGTTCCTGCACCGACTGCACCCCGCCATCGATGGAACTGTTATATATGATGAAATCCGCATCCTTCGCTTTGTCGTAGAAGTCCTCGATCTGCATACTGACCGTAGACCGATTCGAATCCGGATCTCCGATATTCTCAAATATATACTTGCCACCTGCAAGCTCGATCATCTTCGGGACATAATCCTTGCTCGAACGCACCTGGATCAGCCCATTGGACGTCACATAGAAGAACGCTACCGTCTTGTCGGTTCTCTTGACCGATGTCACCTCATCGACCTGACGTACCTCTTCGTCAAATATTTCCTGCGCTTTCTCTTCCTTACCGATGAGCGCACCGAAGAATTTCACCCACTCCACTCTTGCAAGCGGATGTTCCTCGTAACTGGAATACTCAATCATTGTCGGGATGTCAAAATCCGCAAGCATCTCACTGACTTCCGGAGAATGTGTGATCATGGTATTCTCGATTGCCAGCGAACAATTTTCAGAAACTATTAACTCATAATCCGGCTTACTGTATTTTCCGGCATAGAGGATATCGCCTCTCGCCATCGCATCCTTCGCATCCTGCACATACCAGTCCTCTTCTTTCTGACTGGAAAGCCGGATCGTATCCATCGCATCCAGTTTGCTGAAAATATCCATGATGGATGATGATACGATATAAAGGTTCTTGACCGGCTGCTTTACGACAACAACATCGTCGCCGATTCCGTCCGGCACTTGCTTATCTTCCGGCACAACAAGAATCTGTGTACCGTCCATGGTTGTTAAAACTTTATATCCGCCCTCATAATCATCGACGGAAAAATTCTTCGCATATTGCAGATCCATACTGCTCTCATACTTAAGATTTCCGAGTGAATCTACCTTTGTACCGTTTTTTGCTTCCGTTTCTATAGATTCCGTAGAATCGGAAGAAGGACTGACGCAGCCGCAAAGCCCCGCCAGTCCCATCATTACGAAACAGCTTAGAATTACAATCTGTTTTCTCCCTATCATATCCTAATCCTCAATTACTGCGCATTCTTCAATGTATCGGATAAGAATGTCAGTGTGTATTCGATCTCGTGTGGCTTGCTCATCGCAACCGTATCGCCGATCACGGTAATCGGAGTATCAAAGCCGGCTACCGGTATCTCAAAGACAGAGTTTCCATCGGTATTAACCGGGAACAGTTTTTCCCCATCTACGATCATGTAATCATAATTTGGACTGCTCCACTCCACGGTTGCCGTCATCTTGCCGTCCGCAGCCACTGTCAGTGTAACCGGAGACTGGATGGATGCTCTGCCGCTTCCACCCTCAAATTTGATCTCCACCGTATAGCTTCCCTCTTCTAAGGAATCTTTATATTCCACTTCACTTTCAATCAGAGTATCCTCTGTAGGAGCCTGACTTGCATCCTCGCCGCTTTCGTTGTATCCTGCAACCGGATTTGACACGCTGACCTTGTGATCATACCACTTTCCTTTGGTTCCGAGAATTGCAAGATCAAATTCCTCATCAAGAGCCGGAACCGGAACATCGAATCCATAAACTTCCTCAGAAGTCCCGTCGCTGTATGTCACAGTGTCTGTGGTAGGCTCAAGCAGCTTTGCTCCGTCCTTTGCAGCATCCTCCGCAAGTCCGACATAAAGATTTACAATATGAGTAGATGCAAGGGAAATATGGATCGTCATCTGTCCATTCTCTACCGTAAGCTTTCCTTTTCCGTCACACGCCTCATTCACATGGAACATCGAGCTGTCCGTATTAAATTCTGCGGTATATACGCCATCTGCAAGTTCGGCTTCCTTCTGTGTCGATGCCTGTGTATTTTCCTGTGTACTTGCCTGCTCATTGTCTGTGTTTCCTGCGCACCCTGTAAGGAGCATTGCCATCAAAAGCATGGTGACCGCTATATACTTTTTCATTCTGTTCATGATTCCCTTGTTCCTTTTATTTCTTTTCTATTCTATTCTGATCAATTGCCTGTCCGTTCACACAAGCATCTCTTATTTACCGATGGCTGCAGCCGTATGTTCTACATAAAGCTTCTGGATGCCTTCGATCTCACCAAGTCCGGCAATCTGCGCCGCTACACTTCCAAAGTTTCCGGAAGCCAGAAACATGCTCATCCAGGAGTCATCATCTTTTCCTGCCATATCATTGTTTGCATGATCACCGGCAACAACCATAAGCGGGCGAAGATACACCTTCTTATATCCTGCATTCTTGACAGCCTCAATGACGTTCTCGCAGGAAGTCTCTTCCGGCTCACCCTCTACAGTTCCGATAAATACATTGTCATATCCAAGATCATTCATCTGTGCCTGCATCTGGCTGTAAGAAATCTTTGCTGTATGTGAAGTACCATGTCCCATAAATACGAATGCAGTGCCATCTTCCTTTGCTGCATCCAGGCTGTCAAAGCCTGCTGTCTTAACAGCCTCAGCGGTAAGGATCTCTGCTACAGCCTTCTTGTCATCGTTAACGACGGTTGCGTCATCTCCGACTTCACCGAGAAGCGGCTCGGCAACCTTAACCGACTCAAACTTGTCGCTGTAGTTGTTAACAGCTTCCACGAGTTCGTCATACTCTGCACCATGCATTAAGTGTGTCGGCTGAACAACAAGGTTCTTTACACCGTTTGCCACGGCACGGTCCAAAGCCTGATCCATGTTATCGATTTTCTCACCATCACGTGCCTGTACATGGTTAATGATGATCTGTGCGGTAAATGCTCTGCGTACAGACCAGTCCGGATTGGCTTCCTGGATTGCATCTTCGATACCCTTGATATCAGCCACACGGCTGTCATTGAATGAGGTACCGAAACTTACAACAAGGATCTCGTTCTCGCCGATATCATCCTGGTTGCGTGGATCATCTTGGGAAGCATCACCGGTATCT
>URQG01000094.1 GCA_900549895.1 uncultured Lachnobacterium sp. | reverse complement strand
ATGTTCATATTTTTATATAATTCAGTATCTGTTATTTATGTTTATGCATATCAGGAAGGTATGCGGCAACTCCCGGGGAGTTTACCGTATACCTTTTCTTATGCGCGAAACAACAGGCTAAAGTTTGTACAAGACAACGAGAGGAAAGGAAGCGTACTTATGATCCATGCGGACAATTTAATTTTTTCCTATGATTATGCAGGCGCTCCTTCCAAAGCCTTGGATGATGTCACTTTTTCTGTGAAACCGGGCGAATTTATTGCGATCCTCGGACACAACGGCTGCGGTAAATCAACGCTTGCCAAGCATCTGAATGCACTGCTTCCGCTGCAAAGCGGCAGCCTTACGGTCGCCGGACTTGACGCAGCCAATCCCCGGAATTCGAGCGAACTGCGCCGCAAAGTCGGCATGGTTTTTCAGAATCCAGACAATCAGTTCGTCTCCACCGTAATCGAGGAGGATGTTGCGTTCGGACTGCGCAATTATGATGTTCCGGAAGAAATCATTGAAACAAGCGTGAAAGAAGCACTTCACCTTGTCGATATGGACGGCTACGAGAAGCGCGCCCCACACTCACTCTCCGGTGGACAGAAGCAGCGGATCGCTTTGGCGGGTGTTCTGGCAATGGATCCCGAACTTCTGGTTCTGGACGAGGTAACTTCCATGCTGGATCCCGAAGGGCAACGCGAAGTTCTTACTATTATAAGAAGACTTCACGATCACGGAAAAACAATCATCATGATTACACATGAGATCAAAGAAACGCTATATGCAGATCGAATCCTTCTCATGCAGGATGGCAAAATATTAGCTGACGGAACTCCACACGAAATTCTGACGGACACAGTACTGTTGGCGCAAACAAGTTTACGGCCACCGATGCCCGTACAAGTGTATCTCGAACTTAATGCACAAGGGTTTCCCCTGCCAGACATTCCCCTTACCAGGGAGGAACTGGTTGCGGAATTACTGCAACTCTATCAACAGATTCCGACATCTGACTGCATAGGCGAAACGTGTCCCAACAATCCGACAGTCACGCGAACAAATTCGAAGGGCGGTGAACCTTCATGAGAGAAGCGATATCCGGCACCTACGTTCCGGGGCAATCACCCCTGCATCGTTTTGATGCACGCGCCAAATTCTTTAGCTTCCTGCTTCTGATCGTGGCAGTCATCCTGACGCACAGTTCCTTAGAATATGTTATGATCACAGCGATATGGATTGCACTGATTGCTTTGTCGCACTGTCCTCTGCGCCCAATATTCGGATCCGTACAGCGGATGCGCTGGTTTTTTATCCTTGTATTCCTGACCAACGCATTCTTCTTTCACGCGGATCATCCTCTGTGGAAATGGTGGATCTTCACGCTTTCGCAGGAGGGAATTGCGCAGGGATTTCAGGTCATCTATCGTGTCATCCTGATCCTTGTGCTCAGCAATCTTCTGACGCTGACAACGCCACCGCTTGCGATCACCGGAGCGATCCAGACGATGCTTCGTCCACTGAAATTCATTCGGCTTCCGGCGGACGATATCGCAATGATCCTATCGGTTGCGATCCAGTTTATTCCAACGCTGATGGAAGAGACGGACAGTATCCGAAAGGCGCAGATTGCAAGAGGTGCCCGACTTGACAGTAAGCGACTGACGGAACGTGCACGCGCGATGCTTCCTCTCGTCATTCCAATTTTCGTGGCAGCCTTCCGGCGCGCGGACGAACTTGCGATGGCGATGGAAGCGCGAGGCTATCGCAGAGGCTCGTATCAGGTGCCGCAAAAGCATAAATCCATCCCACGAGGCGGATGGTTCGCACTGTGTTTGTGCACACTTGTTATTGTTGCAGAAATCCTGATTGTATAACGTAAACGGACACACATACTGATAAATCGAAAATGAAGTATTGAAAAAGAAAGAGGTATTCTGTTATGAAAGAAATGTCTTATGTAAAGAAATCGATTATTACTGCCGTATGTATCGCACTTTGCTACATACTCCCAATGTTGTTTCACGGAATCCCGAATGCAGGCAGCATCTTCTGCCCGATGCATATCCCGGTATTTCTCTGCGGTCTGGTAGCCGGCTGGCCTTTTGGCCTATTGTGCGGTATCGCCGGTCCTGCATTATCAAGTGTTCTCACTAGTATGCCTCCGGTTGCAATCCTGCCTTCTATGATGGTTGAGCTGGCATTCTACGGAATCATCGCCGGTGTTATGATGAAGTTTGTCCGCACAAAGAATATCTACGCGGATCTCTACATCAGTCTGATCGCAGCGATCGTATGCGGACGAATTCTTGCAGGTATCACCAAGGCACTGATCTTCTCCGCAGGCTCCTACTCTATGGGTGCATGGGTATCCGGATATGTCGTAACAAGCTGGCCAGGAACTTTAATCCAGCTGATCTTCATCCCAAGTATCGTATTTGCACTGATGAAAGCGCACCTGATTCCGGAGCGCTATCCAAGAACCGACCGGTAAAAAGCGATACATCACGAGCCAAAAGCTATACACAATGAAAAGAAAATGAGCGAACGCTCAATGAACGAGGTTAAACATGAATAAACAGGACGTCATTACATTTTTTGATCACTACGCATCCACCTGGGATGCCGATATGATAAGAAACGAATCGGTCATCAACACGATTCTTGACAATGGTGGAGTCACTACAGGCTGCACCGTTCTTGACGTCGCCTGTGGGACCGGCGTGTTATTTTCGGATTACTTACAGCGCAATGTAAAAAACGTAACCGCTGTGGATATCTCACCGGAGATGGCACGCATCGCAGCAGGCAAATATCCGAACAGTCCGATTGAAGTCATCTGTGGAGACATCGAAACTTTATCGCTCGATCAGAAATTCGACTGCTGCATGGTCTATAATGCATTCCCACATTTTCCGGATCCCAAGCATCTGATTGTGGTTCTTGCCTCTCATCTGAAGCCGGGCGGAACACTCTCCGTCGCGCATGGTATGAGCCGTGAGTGGATCAACCGACACCACGAGGGGCGCGCAAGCAAGGTTTCCATGGGATTGCTCAGCGAGCAGGAACTCGCGAATATTTTTTCCAACTATCTTGAAGTAACAACCGTGATCTCAAACGAAGAAATGTATCAGGTGTGTGGAAGAAAACGCGAATAGTTTGATCTTGTTTTCATTCGATCACTTAAAAAGGCTATATACAATGGATTCCCATTGCGTATAGCCTTTGTTTAATCTGTTTACATAATTTATGAAATTACCGGCAATTGTATCCTTCACCTGTCAGATAATAATTTTCCCACAGATATTTGCTGTCATCGGCAAGATCCTTAATTGTATTTGCCGTATGGTTCGACCATAACGTCTCGGAAAGATAATACGTATACCGTTCTCCTCCACCACTATGTCCATTCATAATCGGATCGTCCCATGTACAATCAATATAGTACCATGTACCATCAACCTTAACCTGATTCCATGCGTGTCCACCACCCTTCGCAGTACCGGTTACATACTGACAATCTAATCCAGCTGCAGATGCCATCATATAGAACGCGATCGCGTAACTCTGACAAACGCCTTCTTTGTGTATTAATACGCCACAAGCTCCATACGCCCAATTTTCTGCGGATTCATAATCCCCGTTATTGACATAATTGGCGCTGTAAATCAGATAATCATGGATAGCCTTCACCTTCTCCTCTTCACTCATGCCATCCTTAATGACCTGATCAACAGCTGCAAAGGCGGCATCAAATACTTCCTTGCTTGTATCCGAGTATCCGGTCGCATCCTTCTTGAGAAGTGCATTTTTTACTGAATAACTGAAGCTTTCGTTCTTGCTGTATTTCTGCTTTCCTGCAACAATCGTAACTTTATGCGTTCCCGGAGTAAATATCATTTTGTCTGGTAATGGCTTCCCATCCAATAAAATAGTAATACCCTTCTTCTTCAACTGCTTATAGCTCAATGATTCATCAAGCAATTCCATCTTTAGGGAATCTACATCGTAACTTACACCTGCCTCAACACCAGAATCGTTCCATGCATTATTGTTTTCAAAGCTTGCAAAGATCACATCTTTGCTACACACATAAACAAGTGTCATTTTCGAAAAAGAACCATACGAGTAGTTAATGTATGCTGATCCCACTCCGGAAACCTTCCACTTCCATATCCCAGTCTTACTTACTTCCTCACGATTTATATCATCAAATATTAATTTCACCTGACTCGTATCATATTTGTCCGAAACCAGCTTTAACTGACATTTCTGACCACTGATAATCATTTCCTGATTCAGTCTCACATCACTCTTCTTCGCCGGCACGACCGTGATCGTATAATTTTTCTTCTTCGCACCACTTTGAACGGTGAGTTTGGTCACACCGAGTCGAAGCGCCTTAAAGTTTCCCTTCTTGTCTACGGTTGCGACCTTCGGATTGGAACTTGTAAATTTACAGTTCTTATATCCACTCGGAATCTTTACCTTCGCAGTCTTTTTGCAGACCACCTGCGTGGATTTTGTAATGCTTTGTACAGTAGCAGCTTCTACAGTCTCCACCGGATATCCGGTTACACCAACCGATGATACTGCAAGAACGCATGCAATCACAAACGTTACGCATCGTTTCATCATCTGGTTCATTTTCATAACACCTTACCTCCTATGTTTCCATCTGTTCTAAATTATAGACCACATCTTCCTTTTTCACAACTCCCGTCAACGCTATCTAATTTTCACAAATTTGTCAAATTTTGCTTTATTTTGTTGATTTTTTGCACCTCTTTGCTAGAATATTCTTATATATAGTTTCTACAGAAATCTGTTATACAAAGACGATACATCTATAATATATTGCCAGACTGATACTCACAAGCAGGAGGTAGCAGCATGAAGCAGAAAGCACTTCGTAACTGTACCGCATTCCTTTTGATGGCTGCGGTCTTGACCGGCTGCGCAAGCAGCTCCACTCAGACTCCCGATGACTATGCAACAAATGAGGGATACACTTCCACGGAAGAGACCGGATTGGCGACCACTTCCGGAGAGGCGAATGTATCCAAGAATGATATAAAAGTAGGCGTACTCTACATCTCCGATCCTTCGGAGGGAAGCGGCTATTCCTACACACACGACCTTGGTATCCAGGGAATGCAGGAGAATCTCGGCTTGAATTCCGACCAGATTGAACGCAAGATCGTGGACGACAGTGATGCTGCCGCTACGGAGAAAGCGATCAAAGAATGCATTGACGATGGATGCAAGATCATTTTCACCACAAGCTGGGGCTACATGGAGACCACCGCCGAGATGGCCGAACAATATCCGGACGTGTACTTTTCCCATGGAACCGGCTACCTGTCCAATGGTAAGAATTTCAACAATTATTTCGGACGCATTTACCAGGCGCGCTACTTAAGCGGTATCGTTGCCGGAATGAACACGAAAAGCAATAAGATTGGCTACGTTGCCGCACAGGACTCCTCGAATTCCGAAGTAACCGGCGGCATTGACGCTTTCGCGATCGGTGTGGAATCCGTCAATCCGGATGCCAAAATCTATGTCGTTGTCACGAACAGCTGGTATGATCCGGACAAAGAGAAAGCTGCGTCAGAACAGCTTCTTGATATGGGCTGCGATGTGATGGCCCAGCACTGTGACACCGCTTATCCGCAGACACTCGCGCAGGACCGCGGCGTATACGGTATCGGCTACAACTCAGACATGAGTAAAGAGACTCCAAATTCCTGCCTCACAAGCGTAATCTGGAACTGGAGTGCATACTATACTTCCGCTGTCAAAAGCGTTATGAATGGGACCTGGGACGGAAGCAACTATTATGGTGGTATGGCAGAAGGCCTTGTCGGCATCACAAATCTTGCCGACTTTGCCGCTGATGGCACACAGGAGAAAGTCGATGAAGCAACTGCCGCAATCTTAAGCAGCGAAAGTAACGTCTTTGACGGTGCCCTTGAGACAAACACCGGAGAAACGGTCGGTTCCGCAGGATCCACTTTGGATGATGCGACCATTACCGGTGGCATCAACTGGTATTACCGCAACGTTGTCGTAGTCGAGTAGAGGAGGCGCGCATGAAACTAACCATCCGAAAAAAAATTCTGTTTTGTTCCCTCATTCCCCTGCTGCTGCTCGGTGCGATCATCATCACATTGGCCGCAACCATTGTGCAGGATTCCATTCTCAATCAGGTAGAGAATTCCCTGAAAGGTACTGCGATCGCGACACTTGCCGCCTACGATCAGAATGCCGGCTCCTATCTGGAAGCGACCAACGGCGATATCTGGAAAGGAAGCTACAACATCTCCCAGTCGGAGAATCTTGTGGATACGATCAAGCAGGAATCCGGAATGGACGTCACCTTCTTCTACGGTGACAAACGTATCATGACCTCTGCTTTGGACGCCAACGGGAACCGCGTTCTCGGCAGTCCTGCCGGAGAAAAGATTACAGAAACCGTACTGAAAAACGGAGAAGATTTCTTCAGTTCCAACACCTCCATCGAGGGAACCATCTATTACGGATATTACACTCCGGTCTACCAGAAGGACGATACTTCTGCACCGATCGGTATGATTTTCGCCGGAGCTGAAAAAAAGCCAACTTATGACAGCATCATGCGCATTCTCAATACGATCGTTGCCATCGTAATCATCGCAATGGTGATCTGTATTCTCGTTGTACAGCAGTGTACGACCTCGATTACCCGCTCCCTGCGCCGCAGTATCCAAAGCGTACAGGAAGTATCCACCGGTAATCTGCATGCAGAAATTGACAAGAAGGCCTTATCCCGCTCCGACGAGATCGGTGATCTCTCACGTGCGGTACAGACATTACAGACGGAATTATTAAAAATCATTGGCGGCATCAAGGAAAGTACTTCACTTCTCGTTGATTCCTCCGATATGTTAGAACAGACCTCTCACGAGACTTATGCCGGTATCAGTGAAATGCAGTCGACCGTTGCAACGATCACGGACGGCGCGACCCAACAGGCAGCGGATGCCCAAAGCGCTTCTGCCAACGTTCAGTACATGGGTAATCTCATCACCGAGACGGGACTTGCCGCAGATGAACTCAACGAGAGTGCTGACACAATGAAGGAAGCCAGCGACAAAGCTTCCGTTACCATCGATGAGTTAAAAGAGATCAGTAAAGAAGTACAGGATGCGATCTCCACGATTGCCGAACAGACAAACCAAACCAATGTTTCCGCACAGAGTATTCAGTCCGCATCGCAATTTATCTCTGAG